>CALMXF010000447.1 GCA_937870985.1 uncultured Chloroflexota bacterium | reverse complement strand
TCAATCCACCGGGACGCCGAGAGTGTCGGCGCCGGTAGCCCAGCCACTTCCAGCCTCAAGGCGAAGCTGCAACACCCGATACATTGCCTCAAAGAAGATCGTTGAGCTCATCTTGGATGTCCCGTGGAGACGTTCGGAGAATGTGATCGGAATCTCGACAATCGTCGCACCGGCCAGCGCGGCACGATAGGTCAACTCAATCTGGAACGCGTATCCGGTTGATTCGACGCTGTCGAGGTCGATGGATTCGAGGACGTGGCGGCGGAAGCATTTGAACCCGCCGGTCAGATCCCGGATGGGCAGCCCGAGGATGGTGCGCGCGTAGAGCGAGCCGCCGCGGGAGATAACCTTACGAACGGGCGACCAATTCACGGTGCGCCCGCCAGGCACATAGCGAGAGCCGATTACGAGATCGGCCTGCCGGCTGGCATGAAGCATCCGAGGCAGCGCGGCAGGATGGTGCGAGAAGTCGGCGTCCATCTCGAAGATGTGCGTGTACTCGCGCGCGAGGGCCCAGTGGAACCCTGCGATGTAGGCAGTGCCAAGACCGAGCTTGCCTTCGCGCTCGATGAGGTGGATCCGATCGGGAAAATCGAGCATCGCTGCGCGAACGCTATCGGCGGTGCCGTCGGATGAATTGTCATCGACGACCAGCACCTGAAATTGAGGGTAATGGAGGATCTGAGGCAGGATCTCGCTGATGTTGTCACGCTCGTTGTAGGTAGGAATGATGATGAGCGGACGCGCCGAGCCGACTTCGGGATACAGGCCTCGGTTGGGGGCTCGGCGTTCGCGACGCAGGTTGTTGTCCATTGTCCTCAATCCCGAATCCATTCGCGGCTGCCCGTAGACAGCACCTGCCTCACGAGCAACACGCAAGACGATTGCCAAGGATACCTAGCGTCGGCGAAGATATCACTGTCGATTATCGGAATGAGCATAGTCAGGAGCGAGTGTGGTCATCGAGCAGCGGCTTGAGGAATTGGGCATCACGTTACCGAAGGGTCCGTCGCCGGTCGCAAACTACGTCCGGTATGTCCAGACGGGAAATCTGCTCTATCTCTCCGGCACCGGGCCATCGCGGGATGGTGAGTACGCCTTCGTCGGGCAGGTTCCCACGGATGTGTCGATTGATGAGGGATATCAGGCGGCGCGTATCGCCGGCCTGAATCTGCTTGCGACCGCGAAGGACGCGCTGGGAGATCTCGATCGCGTGCGGCGAGTGGTCAAGGTGCTGGGGATGGTGAACTGCGCGCCGGGATTCGGGGATCAGCCGAAGGTTATGAATGGATTCTCGGACCTGATGGTTGAGGTCTTCGGCGACGCCGGCCGGCACGCCCGCTCGGCGGTCGGGATGGCTGGGCTTCCCGGGAATATCCCGGTGGAGATCGAAGTGATTCTCGAAGTCGAATAGACGACTCAGTCACCGGTTGCGAGGACTGACCCCATCGCGGCTATTGTCCCCTGACCAGGGGCTGATAGCCGCGGTGGGATCGATGTCTTACTTCTCGTCGTCGGTGGGATCGATGATCGTTCGGGCGGATGCGGGAGGGCCGCCTCCGACACGATCGGCGAATGCCTGCTTGAGGTCGACGCCGGTGACGGCGGCAAAGCTCTCAGTCATCCGTTCGACGATCAATGGGAGCTCGTTGGCGTAGCGACCGATCGCGCCGCCTCCATCGCTCGCGCCGTTGCCGCTGTCGATCATGACGACACGATCGATGGTCGAGAGTGGCAAAGCCGCAGCCTCGACGATCTTCGGCAACTGCTCGACGAAGGTCTGATACATCAGGAGCTGCATCGCTCGCGCCTCGTAGGCGTTGAGCGCTTCGGCCATCTGGCGTTTGCCGTCGGCCTCGGCGAAAAGGGCCGCCCGGCGGCCTTCGGCCTCGGCCAGCAGCTTGGCACGGGCACCTTCAGCCGCGGCCGTTAGCTAGATCGGAAGAGCGTCGTGTAGGGAAAGAGTGTAGATCTCGGTGGTCGCC
>CALMXF010000446.1 GCA_937870985.1 uncultured Chloroflexota bacterium | reverse complement strand
GACGCGCTCAATCGGGCAAGCTGGCGGTGACAGGCTATTCCGCGCCGTCGCAGGCCGGGGACTGCAGCGGCGCGTGGCCAGATAGACCACGCGCCGCCACTCAAATCGACGAGCCTCCGAAGCGCGCTACCAGAGACGCGCTCGGGTGATGAAGATCGTGCCGCGGTTCAGGGGCAGCGTCGGCATCGTCCCCAGGACCGCGCCGGACTGGTTGTCGTAGATCACTGTCCCCGATGAAAGCTCCCAGACCTTCAGCCGGAATTTGTCGGGGTTGTCAGTGGCGACGAACCAGAATCCGTAGCCGCTGCGAGCGTTGACGGTGCCCTTACCAGAGACCCAGCCGACGTTCGGCGTCAGGATGAGCCAGTCGAAGCTGGTGGCCCGGAAGGTCAGTGGCGCTGTCGTTCGGGCAGATCCGCCCAACTCGACGACGAGCTTGCCGATCGGAGCGGTTGCGCCACGCTGGTACCAGGCGGTGACATCCATGTTGCCGCCTATCTGAACCGTCGGCCGCTGGGCCCAGGCGCCGGCCGGCGAGGTGAATGTGCCGGAGCCAACGAGCGTTCCGGCCGCCGGATCGACGCTGATCAGATACTGGAACGTCGAGGTTCCCGCGCCGCCGTCATCGTCGGTAACGGTCACCGTGATCGTGAACAGGCCCGCGCTGGTGTACACATGACTGCCGGTTGCCAGGTTACTGGCTGCCGTGCCAGGAGTCACCGAGCCATCGCCCCAGTCCCAGCTCGACACGTGCGTGTCGGCCGTGCCGGGGTCGGTGAATGGCGCGCTGGCGTTGACAAGCGTCCCGACCATAACCGGACCGGTTGGCGCAGTGATCGCGCCGACTGTCGGCGGCACATTGAGGATCGTGACGGTCGTCGTGTAGGTCGAGACGCCGCCGTCCTTGTCCTGGATCTTGCCGCCGACGGTGCGGACAGCGTTATCGTCAGTTGTACAGCCGCGACTGGCCGTCCCGCTGTATGCGCCGTAGCCGCCCCCATCGCCGCAATCGAAGGCATAGGTGAAGCCGGCCGCGGTATCCACAGACGATGGGTCGTAGGGACTCTTGAGATAGATGGTGAATGGGTCACCCTCGTTGATCGTCGTCACCACCGAGGTCGAGAGCGTCGCCGTCGGCGGGAGGTTGGTCACGTTCAACTGGAATGTCACTGAGGTGGAGCGACCCCGATTGCTGGTTGCCGTGATCGTGACGATCTGACTCTGAGACGGACCATCGTCGGGCAAGTAGCCCCAGCCCCACATGTTGCCCGGGATGGGGTAGACGTTGCCGATCGAAGCCGAGAGCGTCACCGGGTCGCCGTCAGGATCGGAGACATTCCCGGCATTGCCGGACGAAGAACCTTCGCCGACTGTCACGGTCGCCAAGTTCACCGAGATCGACGGCGGATTTGGGTCGCCCGCCGCCAGCGCCGCCAGCAGATTGAGCCGCGGCGTCGTATGGGTAGGAGTCGGATTCGGCGGAGACGGCAGCGCAGTGTCATAGGTGATCGGGACACCGGTGCTCTGCATGTACCCCAGCAGCGTCGCGATCGTCGCGGTCGGGTAGGCCTGGCGCAGGATAGCGAACGCGCCGGTCACGTGGGGCGCGGCCATCGACGTGCCGCTCATATTGCCCCATGTGTCGTCCGGGACGGACGAGTCGACGTTGCTGCCCGGCGCGAAGATGTCGAGCATAGGACCCCTGTTGCTGAATGATGAGACATTGTCCCCATCGTCGGTCGATCCGACCGTGATCGCGGTCGAGATGCAGCCAGGGGTTCCAACTCCGTTCAGGTGCCCCGAATTGCCAGCCGAAATGACTGTCGCGATACCAGCCGCAAGGAGGCTATCGATAGCAGTCTTGCGGCTATCGGTGTCGCAGCTCGTCGCGTTGTTGGACGTATCGCCCAGACTCATGTTGGCTGCGGCAATCGTGAATTGACCCGGCCCCGTGCCACTCAGCGCGAGCACGCGCTGGAGTCCGAGGATCTGGTCGGAGTCATACGTCCGCACGCACGGCGCAGAACCAACGACGACGGGGCTACTGCATTCCGCATCCTGGTTGAGGCGCGTGAACACCTGGATGGCGATGATGTTCGCCCCCGGCGCGACGCCGTTGCCCGGCGCGCCCGTCACATTGAGCGCGTTGCCGGCCGCGATGCCAGCGACGTGCGTGCCATGGTCACAGAGGACCGTTGCGCCATTCTGACACTGCGCAGTCATGGCATTGGCCGGGTTTGTCCCGGTCGTCTGTGCGTTCGTCCCATCAGGGCAGAGGGTCACCCCGCTACCAGCCCCAGCCGCGTTCGAATAGCACGCCTGCGAGACGATGCGCGAGCCGAAGAACGGGTGATCGGTGTCGATGCCGGTGTCGAGGATGGCGACG
Source organism: uncultured Chloroflexota bacterium (assembly GCA_937870985.1). Lineage (GTDB taxonomy): Bacteria > Chloroflexota > Chloroflexia > Thermomicrobiales > CFX8 > JAMLIA01. The sequence continues at coordinate 1,347 of CALMXF010000446.1, read as the reverse complement.
GTCTGGCCAGATCCCGTCCAGCCAAGCGCCTGAACCTTGTCGCCGTTGATCACTGGCAGCGTCGAGGCGAGGGACGGCACCCGAGGGAGATTCTCGTTTATCGCCAGCACCGCATCAGATCGCGCCAGCGTCTCCAGCGCGTTGGGTCCGGCGGTAAGCGCCAGCAGCGGGAACAGTTCGAAGCGGACGCGGACGATGGCGTCCAGCCCGTCGAGCGATGCAATGACGCCGCGCTGCGCGTCGATCGACGGCAGTGTGACGATGACCGGCAGCGGGCCGTCGACGCTGGCGCGCTCGATCATCTCGGCGACCGCGTCCGGAATTGGCTTGCCTCCTTCGGCCGACACCAGCGCGGCCGGTAGCGACACGAGGAGCAACAACAGGGTCAGGACCAGAACAAGGAGTCTTCGCACGATGTCTTCGCCTCACAATCCAGGTGCGCACGATTGCTTCGGTTCCGACGCCTGAATCCGGCGTCTGGTCATTCACTTGCTCATACGCTCGTCCGATCCCTGGTCACGCGGCTGGTCGGTGCGCTCAGCTTGTTCTCCTGGACGGAGGTGACGAGCGGCGAGTCGGCCAGCTGACGCAGGGCCGGCTCGTCGACCGTGAGCACGATCTGCGGGAAGAGCGTCATGCGCGTGTTGACCTCCGCGTGTCCGGCGGTCAGCGACGCGATGAGCTGGTCCTGGGCTGCGACGATAGCAGCGCGCTGGGCATCGATCTCGCGCTGGCTACCGAGCTCCGCCTCCGGCCGGTATGGGATGTTCAGCGTAACGATGACCATCACCGTGCCCTCCTCGCGGACCTTCTTCCAGCTTGCGTCGTCGACTACCGGCGTCGCGCCGCCAGGCTCCTTGGGAGCTGCAGGTGAGGAGGCAGGTTGTGTCGCATGGGAGGTGGGATTGCTGGTTGGCCTGGTCTGGTCGCTAACACTGCCGCAGGCGGCAACCAGGCCGGCCAGCAGCAGGCTGACGACAGATAGCAATAATCGCAGTGTGCGACGAGTTTCGCCGTTCATCTTCTCTTACAATCGCTCGCTGGCTCAATATGAGACGCCGCCGATGAGCGAACGCATCAAGCAAGACATGTGTCGTTACGCCATGATGGCCAGATCGTATGTCAGTGGGTCCCAGCGGGATACTGTACAACAGGACAGGTTCGCGCGGCGCCAGTTGTATGATGATCCCGCGCGTAGGCCCTCGTCGTGTGACCTGCGTTGACCGAATGTCGGACACAGCGCCGGCCGGCGCGTGTCGAGGTAGAACACGCCAGCATGGTCGCGCCACAGCCGATCGACAGATCGGAAGAGCACACGTCTGAACTCCAGTCACCAGATCATCTCGT
>CALMXF010000445.1 GCA_937870985.1 uncultured Chloroflexota bacterium | reverse complement strand
GCCAACCGGACCGCCGCCCGCCGCGTCCAGGAGCTCGTCGAGCGGGCCGGCCTCGCGACGCTCAACGCCCATATCGACGCGCTGATCGACTACGGCGAGCGGATCACTCGCGCAACGATCGAGCAGATCCCCGATGGCGTGTTTACGTTCACTGACTATCTCGACGACGATGGCGTCTCTGCGGAGCCGATCGCGATCTGCGCGACCGTCACTGTCCGCGGCGGCGAAATGACCGTCGACTTCACCGGCACAGCGCCCGAATCGCGCGGCAGCATCAACGCCGTCGCGGCCGTCGCCAAGTCGGCCTCGTATTATGTCGTTCGGTGTCTGATGCCCGAGGATGCGCCGTCCAACCACGGCACCTTCGCGCCGGTCACGGTGATTGCGCCGGCCGGGACCGTTGTGAACGCCCGTCCACCACGGCCAGTGGCCGGAGGCAACGTCGAGACCTCCCAACGCATCACCGATGTCATCTTCGGCGCGCTGGCTCAGGCGCTGCCGGACATCATCCCCGCCGCCAGCCAGGGGACGATGAACAACGTCACGGCCGGCGGGACTGACCCACGCACCGGCCAGCCGTTCGCCTACTACGAGACGATGGGTGGCGGAATGGGCGCTCGGCCGGGGCTGGACGGTCTCTCCGGAGTCCATGTCCACATGAGCAACACGCTGAACACCCCGGTCGAGGCGTTCGAGTTCGCCTACCCGATGCGGATCACCGAGTACCGGCTCCGAGATGGCTCCGGCGGGGCTGGCGCAGCGCGCGGCGGTGACGGGCTGGTTCGCGAGATCGCCTTCGAGACGCTGACTGAAGTCACACTGCTGACCGAACGTCGCCGAATCGCGCCGTGGGGCCTCCAGGGCGGCGAACCGGGCGAGCGCGGGGCGAACGTCCTGCTGCGCGATGGCGTCGAAGAACCGCTGCCCGGCAAGGTGCGCTTCATGGCCGAACCCGGCGACCGGCTCTCGATCCGCTCACCTGGCGGCGGCGGCTGGGGCCGGCCAACATCTCGCTAGTGTATCCGCTGCGCGGTCGGGGGCGATGCACCAACCGCCCGCTCGTTAGCCACGCACCAGTAACGGCCTCCGGCGACCGACCCGCCAGGTTGTCGCTCCGTCACCGTGATCGATCGCCCGCGCTTCGGGCGGCGATGCGGCAGCGACCAGCAGGTCGAGCGTCGCCTCGTTGGCCAGCAGATGGGCGCGGGCCACTCGCTCCAGATGCTCCCCTTCGGCCGTCTCGTCGTTCACCTCGGTGATCCAGGAGAGGGCTGTCGTGCGCGGGTAGAGCAGGTGAAAGCCGCGGTAGGGCGACCCGGGCTCGAGAGCCGCAACGTGCCAGAGCATGTCGTCGTGGAACGCGCCGGGGAAGCGTTCCGGCTCGCGCGACTGGCCCCACGCGCGGTAGCTCGCGCCGTAGACACGGTTCCAATCGCCGATATCGCTATCCCGGACCTTCGCCGAGACGGCGTCGCGCAGGGCGTCGACCGATGCGCGCTGCTCTGGCGCATCCGGGTCATCGAGGTACGACGCGATCCCGTAGAGCAACGCCTGGACGATCCAGTAGGAGACACGGAAGCGCGGCGGTGAGCCGTAGCCAGCGAACGGCTGGACCCACTCGTGTGACGGCACGCCGTGATTGTCGACGACGACATCGGGCAACCAGCGCCGCCAGAGCGACCCGCGTGCCCGGGCCTCGCCGAAGCGGCTGTCCGGATTGAGGTGGTCAGCGCCGTACTCGAAGCCGAGCGCGTTGTATCGCGCCGGGTGGTGCTTCCAGGTCTGCGACTCGGGGAAGCTCGCCAACATGGCGTGGAGGGCCGCGCCGTCGGGATTCTCGTACGGGAGGATGACGATGTTGACCGCATCCAGGTAGCGTCGCCAGTGTGGCTCATTCGCGCAGAGCCAGGCGAGCTGGAACGCGGCGTTCGTGCTGGAGATTTCGTTCGCATGGTGACGGGCCACGATCAGGTAGGTCGGCTTGAGGATCGCTGCCTTGAGTGGCGAACGCAACCGCCCCTCGCACGGCGCAGCCAGTGACAGCGCCGGGATCGGCCGGCTCTGATACGACCAGTCCTCGATCCAGGCAGTCACCTCCGGCGCAGCAGCCAGCGACTCCGCCATCTCGACGATGGCATCGCCGTGCAGATTCGCCGTCATCGACGGGCGAGGGCCGGGGGATGAGGGACCGGAGACGAGCGGGGACGTAAGGGAGAGCGTCAGGTCGACGGTTGTGTCGTTGAGGACGACACGTGCCGCGATCGAGTCGCGTCCGTCGGTAAGCTCCATCGTCGCCAGTTGTTGGAGACGGGCAAGGGTCGCAGCGGGATCGCCGTCGACGGTCGCAACAATCGACATCGCCAGGTGATTGCCGTCGAGCCGGAGCTCGGCAACACGCAAATCCGGATACGGAAGCGACGGACGCGACGGGGCCGCGCGGAGGGTGACCCGTGCGCGCGGGGCCGCGCCGGGACTGACCCGGACGATCGGGACGATTGCGCCCGGCGCGGAGAGCGTGTCACCGGTCTGGCGCTGCCCGAACAGCTCGATCGCGTCGAGCGTCGTGAAGTAGATATCCTCGGCCAACGCTTCCGCCGCCGAGTCGTTCTCCTCGCGGACACCGAGCCGCTCGTTCGGCTCGCTGACCCAGACCTCCGCCAACAGCTCGCCGAAGAATGGCTGCGACACGGCTCGCGCGCCGGCCTCCTCAACCAGCCGCAAGAGATCGGGAACCACCACACCCTGCCAGAACTCCCAGAACGTCTCGAGATCGGTCGGCACGCGCGCCAGCTCGCGCCAGGAATCGCCATCGGCGGCCATCACGCCCCCGGTCGTGACAACGACGCGCCCCGGCTCGTCTCCCAGCGCCGGAACGAACGGTTGTGCGCGCCACGGCGGAGTGCAGGTCCAGCGACCCAGGCTTGCGCCCTCGGCATCGAACGCGTCGGCAACGAAGGTAGCCGGCGTGTCATCACCTGCTTCGACCATCTCGATCGCGCCCGGATCGATGCCCAGCTCAGCAGCCATCAGCTCCGGGCCGGGGAACAGCTCCTGGAGCCAGCGAATCGGCATGTCGAGCGTGTTCACCTCAGCCATCCGGCGGTAGGCGATCTGCACGCGGGCAGGCGGCGTAGGGAGCGCGACGAGCGCCGGGGTGACGACCTCGCGCAGCCAGGACAGGCCGGCCTTGAACGCGGAGAGGACGACGATGTCGCCGGCGATCCCCCGCGAGCCCAGATCGGCCACGAGTCGTTCTTCCAGCTCGCGCCGGATGTCGGGCGGCTCGCTGGCGAAGACGACCAGCCGGCGACCATCCAACGCGTTATTCGGCAACTCCGC
>CALMXF010000444.1 GCA_937870985.1 uncultured Chloroflexota bacterium | reverse complement strand
GGCACCGGCGGCACCTCGGCGACGATCGGCCGCTTCATCCGCTACCAGCGCCTTGCCAGCCGACTCTGTGTCGTCGACCCGGAGAATTCGGTCTTTCTCGATTACTTCGAGCATCGCGATCCGACGGTCACCAGCGGCAAAGGCAGTGGCGTCGAGGGAATCGGCCGGCCGCGCGTCGAGCCGTCGTTCGTGCCCGATGTGGTGGATCGGATGATCCGGGTGCCAAACGCCGCCTCATACGCCGGTATGCGCTTTCTGGAGACGAAGCTGGGTCGCAAGTACGGCGGCTCGACTGGCACCTGTGTCTACGGCGCGATGGAGCTTGCCGCCGAGCTTGCGGCGGCCGGCGAGACAGGCTCGATCGTCATGGTTGCCGGGGACTCGGGTGACCGCTACCTCGACACCTACTATGACGACGCGTGGCTGGCAGCCAACGGATACGACATTGCACCGTATCTCGCCCAGCTCGACGCAACCTACTCGACCTGCGTCTGGGCGTCGCCGCCATCCGGCACCAGCACGTAGCCGACTGCCGGCCGATTTTCGATCAGCGCGGGTTCGCCCAGCTTATTGCGCAGCCGGTTGAGCGTCACCCGCAAGATATGCGGTTCGTCGGCATACTCTGGCCCCCAGACCGCGGTGAGTAGCGCTCCATGCGTGAAGACTCGATTCGGGTGGCGGGCCAGCTGGAGCAGCAGCCGGAACTCGGTCGGCGTTACCCGTACCTCCTCACTCGACCGCCAGACGCGCCGATCGACGACGGAGATGGTGAGCGATCCGACCTGGATGGTATCCGGCTCGCGCTCACGCGGCCGGCGACGCATCGCCGAGCGCGCCCGTGCCAGGAGCTCGTTGACCCGGAACGGCTTGGTGACATAGTCGTCTGCTCCGGCGTCGAGCGTTGCCACAAGCGATTCCTCGTTCGCGTCGGCGGTGACGACGACGATCGGCACATCCCCGGCTGCCCGAATCTGGCGCACAAGCCCCCGGCCCGATCCGTCGGGCAGCATCAGATCCACCAGCAACAGGTCGGGTTGTCGTTCCGACCACAGCTGGAAACCGTCCGCTGCCGTCGCGGATGTGATGACGTCGAAACCTGCCTCTCGCAGGTGTCGCGCTATCAGCAGCTGGATATCGGGGTCATCTTCGACGACGAGCGCCAGAGTCCGCTCGCGAGGCTGTGTATCATCCATCCTCTGATCTCCTGCCCTGCTTCCCCTGCCCACCGAGATGATGCCTGTCGGAGTTGGGTTGTTGCCAGCGGTCCGGGGGTAGAATCGAAGCACGAGATTGCCGCGCCGGGCGGCGACGGGATGCCGGAGGTCGATGGAGATGCCCCATCAGTCCGACGCGCTCCTTGTCCTCCAGACACGCCTCCGCGAGCAGGGCCAGCGCCTGACGCCGCAGCGACTCCTCATTCTCGACCTTCTCCACGCTCGCGGCGATCACATGACCGCCGACGATCTCTTCGAGGCTGCCCGCTTACGGTGGCCCGATCTGAATCTGTCCACCGTCTATCGCTCGCTGGAGCTGTTTCGTGACCAGGGCCTGATCGCCGAAACCGACCTCGGTGACGGCCGGCGGCAGTTCGCGCTCCTCTCCGCGGACCGGCATCACCACCTCATCTGCCTTGCCTGCCATCGTGTCGAGGAAATCGGCGATAGCTACTTCGACGAGCTTCGTGCTGTGCTCCGCGCGAAACACGGCTTCGAGGCACGCATCGATCATCAGGCGATCTACGGGCTCTGCCGGGAGTGTTCCGAGGCGGAGGCTACTCGTTGATGCGCGTCCTTGCCGTCGATATCGGCTCGTCGTCGGTCCGTGCCGCGCTGGTCGATCGCGATGGGGTCATCGCGCCCGGCTCACTGAGCCAGTTGGCGGTCGAGTTGGCTGTCGAGCCGGGTGGCCGCTCGACGATCACTCTCGAACGCATCCGCGCGCTGACCGAGCAGGCGATTGACCGGACGCTCGCATCCCTGCCAGCGCGGGACGGCATCGCCGCAGTCGGTGTCTCAGCGTTCTGGCACTCGCTGCTCGTGCTCGATGCCGCTGGGCGACCGCTCACCGATGTTCTCACCTGGGCCGACACGCGCTCTGCCGCCGACGCTGCAGACCTTGCGACCCGGCTCGACGCCGAGTCGGTCCGCCAACGGACCGGCTGCCC
>CALMXF010000443.1 GCA_937870985.1 uncultured Chloroflexota bacterium | reverse complement strand
CCATCCCAAATCCCGCCGGCGGCGCGTCTGCGCCCGGCGTCAGGCAGCCCAACAGCGTCGACATGATCGCCACCGGGGTCCTGCCGGATTCCGACAGCACGAGGATCGGCCCCCACATCGCTGTCTCACTGACGATCACATCCGGCCGCCAGTCCGCGATGATCGGCTCAAGGTCGGCGAGCTGATCCGGTATCGTCTCAACCAGCCAGTCGCGGAAGATCTGCAGGACATTGCCAGCCTCCGGCCTGCCGGACGGCGCGGCGGTGTCCATCGAGATCATGCTCTTGGTCGCCCGTGCTTCGGAAACACGCTCAAATGGAAAACAGGTGAAGCCCGAAGCCTCGACGAGCGGCTGTGCCGTTGAGCCGGTATAGAACGCGACATCGTGACCTCGCTCGCCGAGCGCAAGCGCAAGGCTCATGAACGGGCTGATGTGTCCAGCAAATGGCCAGCAGGCCAGCAGGAACTTCGCCATCATCTTGCCTCTCGATCACCTGCACGCGTTAGCAACGAAAACCCCTCACAACCAGGCATCTCGTCAACACAGGCTATGAATCCGAGCCCGTCGCCACCACTGCCTCGGCATCCATCGTTTCCTTTTCGATCCGTTTGATTAGCCCTCCGAAGTAGACGCGCTCGAAGAATGGTTCCGGCAGCAACCGTCGGAGCTTGACAACGGCGGAGGCGGGGCGTCCGACGATGTACCGCATCTTCGGCTTCTCCGCAGTCAGCGCCAGATGGATAGTCTTCGCAACATCAATCGCCTTCGTTCGCGAGCGGGCGACGACCTCATCGGACATCACTTCACTCACCTGGAACATCCGGTAGTACGGACTCTCCCGATCAAACGCGCCGGCCGCGAGGCCACGGTGCGTTGTCCAGCGAGTGGTGTCGATGATCCCCGGCTCGACGAGAATCGACTGCAGACCGAACGGGGCAATCTCCATCGCGAGCGCCTCGCCGAAGCCTTCGAGCGCGAACTTGCTAGCGCAGTACATCGACACGCCGAACGACGACACACGCCCGCCAACCGACGAGATTGTGATGACCCGCCCACGACCTGCTTCTCGCATGTGCGGCAGCGCGGCCTTCGTCACCGCGATGGTTCCGAATACATTCGCGTCGAAGACCCGCCGGATCTCGTCGTCTGCCAGGTCTTCGAGGCAGCCACGGAGACCGATTCCAGCGTTGTTGACCAGACCGAAGATCGAGCCAGATTCGCGGACAATTTGCTCGATCGCCGCATCGATGCTCTCCTGGATGGTGACATCGAGCTCGAGTATCTCGACGTGGACTCCCCGGGCAGCAGCAGCCGCGCGCACTTTCGGCTCGGACACGATGTCCCGCACCGTCGCGTAGACTTTGAACCCCTTGTCGGCCAGATGGAGGGCGGTCTCTAATCCAAGACCGGTCGAGCTCCCGGTGACGACAACAGTATCGAGTGGCTGTCCGGCACTGCCCATCGATCAACCCTCCTTCTCTGATGAGACGGCATCCGCAACCGTCGAGAATCCAGAAAGCGCGGCAAGGATCTGGTCGGCAACGAGCTCAGGCTGTTCCAGCGGCCCGAAATGTCCCCACTCCGACCGTGGCAGCAGGACTGATTCAACGCTGGGCAGGTGGTCGCGCAAGTACGTATAGGTGCCGAGAAACGCGGACCTGTCGCTGAATATCTGAACGACCGGCGTGGTGATCTCGGCGATCCGGTCCAGCGACAGACTGCCGATCTGCATCGTCTCTTCGGCCATCGAGGTCTCGTCGAGCAG
>CALMXF010000442.1 GCA_937870985.1 uncultured Chloroflexota bacterium | reverse complement strand
AGGGTCCGGCGTGTCGGCCGGAAGCCGGTCGTGACGGTGCGTGGCACGCCACCCTGCGCCGGGTCGATCTGCCCGATGACCTTGCGCATCTCGGCCAGCTCGGCCTTCAGCCGGGCAATCTCCGCCTTCTGCTCGTCGGCTGCCGCGTCTTCCTTCTTGTCTGACGTGCTGGAGAGCGGTTGCGAGAGCTTCGAGCCGTCGCGGTAGAGCGCCATCGCCTTGATGCCGAGCCGCCAGGATTCGTGGTAGGCGTTCTCGATGTCGCGGATCGTCGCCTCGTTGGGCATGTTGATCGTCTTCGAGATCGCGCCGGAGAGGAACGGCTGTGCGGCGGCCATCATCCGGACGTGGCCCATGTAGTGGATAAAGCGCTGGCCGTGCTTGCCGCAGCGGTTGGCGCAGTCGAAGATCTGAAGATGCTTATCCTTCAGGTGTGGCGCGCCCTCGACCGTCTGCATGCCGCAGATGGCGTCGTTGGCCTCATCGATCTGCTGTTGGTTGAAGCCGATTGCCCGCAGCAGGTTGAAGCCGGGCTTCGACCATTGCTCCTTCGTCAGCCCCAGCCGGCCGAGCGCGTCCTCGCCGAGGGTCCAGACGTTGAAGGCGAACGGCAGCTCGAACACCCCCGGCAACGCCTTCTCGACCTTGGCGATGTCTTCCGCGTTGAGCCCCTTGGCCGCCAGCGACTCGCGGTTGATGTGCGGCGCGCCGTCGAGGGTGAGCGTGCCGAGGACATAGCGCATGATGTCGTCGATCTGCGCCTTCGGATAGCCAAGATTCTCGAGCGCCGGCGCGACTGACTGGTTGGCGATCTTGAAATAACCACCGCCGGCCAGCTTCTTGAACTTCACCAGCGCGAAGTCTGGCTCGACGCCGGTCGTGTCGCAGTCCATCAGCAGCCCGATCGTGCCGGTCGGGGCCAGCAGCGTCGTCTGGGCGTTGCGGAAGCCGTGCTCGGCCCCGAGCAGCAGCGCGCGATCCCAGGCATGGCGGGCGGCTTTCAGCAGGTCGTCCGGGCAGAACTCCGGGTTGATCGCCACCGGCAGGACCGAGAGCAACTCGTAGTCGCTGGCCGGCGCATTCCAGGCCGCGCGACGGTGGTTGCGGATGACCCGCAGCATGTGTTCGCGGTTCTCGGCATAGCCGGGGAACGGGCCGAGCTCGCGCGCCATCTCGGACGAGACGGCGTAGGACTCGCCGGTCATGATCGCAGTCAGCGCCGCCGAGATCGTGCGGCCCTCCTCGGAGTCGTACGGCAGGCCCATCGTCATCAGCAGCGAGCCGAGGTTGGCGTAGCCGAGGCCCAGCGTGCGGAAGATGTACGACAGCCGGGCGATCTCGGCGCTGGGGAACTGGGCCATCAGCACGCTGATCTCCAGCACGATCGTCCAGAGTCGGATGGCGTGCCGGTAGTCGTCGAGGCGGAACGTATTGGTCTTGGTGTCGTAGAACGTCATCAGGTTCAGCGAGGCGAGATTGCAGGCCGTGTCGTCGAGGAACAGATACTCGGAGCACGGGTTGGACGCGTTGATTCGGCCCGATGCCAGGCTGGTGTGCCAGTCGTTGATCGTCGTGTCGAACTGCACGCCCGGGTCGGCGCAGGCCCAGGCCGCCTCGCCCACCTGCCGCCACAGGTCGCGGGCCTTGACCGTGCGGGCCACCTTGCCGTTGGTGCGCCAGGTCAGGTTCCAGTCACCGTCGTTCTGGACTGCCTTCATGAACTCCGAGGTGACGCGGACGGAGTTGTTCGAGTTCTGGCCAGAGACAGTCGCGTAAGCGTCGCCGTTGAAGTCGCTGGAGTAGCCGGCCGCAATCAGCGCGGCGACCTTCTTCTCCTCCTCGACCTTCCAGTTGATGAACGTCTCGATATCCGGGTGATCCATGTTGAGGACGACCATCTTGGCCGCTCGGCGGGTCGTGCCGCCCGACTTGATCGCGCCGGCCGCCCGGTCGAACACCTTCAGGAAGCTCATCAGACCCGACGACGTGCCGCCGCCAGAGAGCGGCTCCCCTTCGCCGCGCAGCTTCGAGAAGTTCGAGCCGGTGCCGGAGCCGTATTTGAACACGCGCGCCTCGCGGGTGGCCAGATCGAAGATGCCGCCATCGGAGACGAGGTCGTCGTCGACCGACTGGATGAAGCAGGCGTGCGGGGTTGGGCGCGAGTATGCGTCGGCGGACTCGCGCAACTCGCCGCTGAGCGCGTCGACGTAAAAGTGGCCCTGGCCCGGGCCGGTGATGCCATAGGCCCAGTTCAGGCCGGTGTTGAACCACTGCGGCGAATTGGGCGCGGCCATCTGGTGGACGAGCATGTAGCGCAGCTCGTCCTCGAACGCAGCGGCGTCGGCCTCGGCGGCGAAGTAGCCGTGCTGCTCGGCCCACCAGCGCCACGTGCCGGCGAGCCGGTCGATAACCTGCTTCGCAGAGCGCTCTGGCCCGAGCTGCGGCGATCCGTCGTCGTTCAACAACGGGTTGCCCTGCGCATCGCGCTGCGGGACGCCGGCCTTGCGGAAGTACTTGGAGACCATGATATCGGTCGCGATCTGCGACCAGTTGGCCGGGATCTCGGCGTCCTCCATCTCGAAGACGACCGAGCCGTCCGTATTGGCGATGCGCGAGGTGCGCCTGGCCCACTCGATGCTGTCGTAGGGGTTGGCCCCGGTAGTGGTGAAGCGCCGCTCGACACGCAACCCAGCGCCCTTGCGCTCGTGGGCAGTCGGGCGAACCAGTGCGTAGACGCGAGTGTTAGCCAGACGAGTCGAGTCAGCCACCATGAACGATCTCCTCACAACTGGCGCGCAACCTGCCGGGCGCCACCGCTAGCGTCGCGCCGCATTCGCACGACGACCGGGAACCGAATCTGCCTTGATCAGGGGGAGCGCCAACTCTGGCAAGAAACCGCTCGCCTCGCGCCACGCCTCCCGGCCGGCCGCAACGTCGGAGTGTCCCCCGGGAATCGCCACGCAGTTCGCGCGATCCATTCGCGATAGCATATCTGGTAGAGCGCGACCCACGCCACCGCAAGATGTAGTGTACAACCGCCCGCGCCGCCCGTAAAGACGTGACACGGAGTCATCGCCCATCAGAGTGTACGTACACTCTATCCACTTCCAACGTCGCGCGCAAGTGGGAATTGTCGCCCGCTGATGACTCGCCGGCCCGAAGCCAGCGCGGGCGGGTCTGGCGGGGTTGTCGTATCCTGCCGGCATTCGTGAAATGAAGGAGAGTCAGGGCCACCGATGAGCAGCGAGACGACCAATACCAGGCCGGCCGCCGTGGCGACGCGGCAGATCGAGAACGAGCGGGTGATTGTGACCGAGTGGCGCTTCGCGCCGGGGGCGCACACCGGCTGGCACCGGCACGAGTACGACTACGTCGTCGTCCCGATGACGACCGGCCGGTTGCTGCTGGAGACGCCGGATGGACAGATCACGGCCGACCTCGTGGCCGGCCAGTCGTACACGCGCGGCATCGGCGTCGAGCACGACGTCATCAACGACAACGACAGCGAGTTCGTCTTCGTCGAGATCGAAATCAAGGCGTAGGTCAGTGCCGGTGGCCGGCGTGGGCCGGCGGCGCGGCGCGCTCGACCCGCGAGCGACCTGCATCAACGAAGAAATGAAGATGGCCGCAGTCAAGGCACTCGCGCAGCTCGCAAAGGAAGACGTGCCCGA
>CALMXF010000441.1 GCA_937870985.1 uncultured Chloroflexota bacterium | reverse complement strand
TTGATCTTGCCAATGTCCTTGCCCTCGGCCCAGTAGGCGGTGAAAACCGCATGATGGAATGCGTCGAAATCGCCGTTCTCGCGGACGAACTCTGCCGCCTCCAGCGCCGGGAGCGAATTCGAGACCCAGTCGCGGTCGACGATCGGCAGGCCGGCCGCGGCAGCCATCTCACGCAGCGGAGCGCCGCGTTCCTCACGGACCTCCGGTGGGTACGGGTGTGGCCGGCCCTCTGGCGGCGTATCCGGGGCGAGCAGGAACGCTCGCCACTCGACGACGACATCGTAGTCCCGCTTGAGCTGATCGACTCGAACCGAGCCGATGTAGCAGAACGGTCAGACGTAGTCGGAAAAGACGACGACGGGCACCGGCTCGCCGGGTCGCACTTCCATTGTTTCCATCCATCCCTGCCTGCCGCGGCGCACCCGCGACGATGGTCGGATCATGCCACAGCATCCGGGCCGGCGAGGATGACGAGCTTGCTCTCGTCACGGAACGAAGACGCTGGGCGCGGGATTCCTGTTCTCAGTGCAGGACGACCGCGTGACGGCCAGATCAGGCGGCCGATAGCTTGATGAATCGCGCTATACTCGTGACACGCCCATTCTCTACCTCCGACTGCGGCACGACTCACGCGTCCCGAGTGAGGATTGTCATGACCGTTCGAACGACGCTGCTGGTGTCTGACGGGACGATACCGTGGCAGAGCGTCGCCGCTCGTCTGTTCGACCTGCTATACCGTCAGGAGATGGGGGCGCACCGATGAACCGCGTTTCGCGGTTGACTCTCGTCGCTATCGGGTTCTCCAGTGTTCTGGTAGGCATGGTAGCGCTCTATGCGTTGCTTGCGCCGAGAAGCAGTGATAACGATGCGACCAGGCAACAGGCGCGAACCAGCACTGATGTGGCGTTGCTGCTGATAACCCCCGCCGTGCCTGACTCCACACCGACGGCGCTCACCGATCACGAGCGGGCTAACGTGGATGCAGCGCTCAAGGCGGTGTACTACTATCTTGGCGTGACGGACGCAGTGCGAAGCGGCGAGGCGCGTGTTCTGTTCGCCGAGCCAGTCTTCCAGCAGCAGCTGCTTGACTTCGGGCTCGCTGGAACGCCCTACCCGCCGACGTGCAAGCGTGAGATGGCACTGGTTATCGTTGGTGGCGACTTCAACATTGAATACCTCGCTCCCGGGTTCCTCCACCGTCCACCCGCGGCATACATCGGCTTCGTCTACGACGTCGAGTCGGGCATATTGTCCGGGATCATCACTTCTGAGGACGGATCGATCTTCAAGGCGGCGTTACGTGATCCGAGCTTGCCGGATCGCGACCCACGCGAAATGCCGACGCCATCCGGCGAGGGCGGCTGGGTTTCATGTGAGACCGTCGAGGTCCCCGCAGGACCGGCGCCCGCCA
>CALMXF010000440.1 GCA_937870985.1 uncultured Chloroflexota bacterium | reverse complement strand
CGACGTGAGCGCCGGCCGGTTGGCAACACGGTCTGCGTTGACGCAGAAGCGCGGGTCGTCGATCAGCTCGGGTCGGCCGAGCGCCTGGCAGAGCGCCGCGAAAAGCCGGTCGTTTCCAGCGGTGATGATCAGTGGGTCGTCGGCCGTCTGGAACACCTGCTTGGGCGCGACCAGCGGGTCGACGTTGCCAGTGCGCGGCTGGTTCTCCCCGGTGATGAGGTAGTAGAGGTTCGCGCCAATCAGCCAGCCGATCATCGTATCGAGCAGATTGACCTCGACGAGCTGTCCCTCGCCAGTGCGCTCACGGTGGCGCAACGCCGCGAGAATCGTGCTGGTGGCAAGCATGCCGGCCGTGATGTCGCCGATGGCGACGCCAGCGCGCATCCCGTCCCCTTCCGACTCGCCGGTGACGCTCATGAATCCACTCAGAGCCTCGGCAATCAGGTCGTAACCAGGGCGCAACGCGTAGGGGCCGGAGCGGCCGAACGCAGAGATCGAGCAGTAGACGAGATCGGGACGGACGGCGCGCAAATCCTCATACCCGAGGCCGAGCCGCTCCATGACACCGACGCGAAAGTTCTCGACAACGACGTCCGCGCCGCGGACGAGGTCGAGCGCGATCTGGCGGCCCTTCTCGCTCTTCAGATCGAGCGCGATGCCACGCTTATTGCGGTTCACCGAGAGGTACGCGCCGGTCTGGTCGCCCAGCCAGGGCGGCCCCCAGGAGCGCGTGTCGTCGCCCTTGCCGGGCCGCTCGATCTTGATGACGTCCGCGCCCATGTCGGCCAGCAGCATCGTGCAGTACGGGCCGGCGAGAATCCGGGAGAAGTCGACGACCGTGATGCCATCCAGCGCGCCTGCCATGCGTCTCCCCCGGCTGACCTACTGACGCAACGCGTCCCGCGAGACAACGGCGCTCTTGTGGACAACGAGCGTGCGGGCAGCGCGATCGCCGAGGCGCTGACGGGTGGGAGAGAGCTGGATGATGAGCGCGCCGACGACGCCCGCGAACATGCCATCGACGAGTCGCAGAAGCGAGCGGACGAGCGCGGGGAGCGGCCGCACCAGCGTGCCATCAAGATGAACGACGCGCAGCCCGACGACCAGCTTGCCGACGGTCGCGCCCCAACGCGCCTCCATCAGCCAGGGGTAGAGGATGTAGATGGCGAGCATCACGGCGAGGACGCCGCCGTTTTCGGTGACCTCCTGGACGGTCGGCTCGCCTCCGGCGGGGAGAAAGTAGGACGCTGGAACCAGCGCGATTATCGTGATGACGATGAGGTCGATGAACCAGGCGATGCCGCGTTGGCCAAGCTGGGCAATGACAACCGGCTGGGCGGCCGGCTGCTTCTCAGGGATTGGCGCTGGGGCCGGCTCGTCGGCAAACCCCTCCGGCATCCACTCGCCGCAGTAGCGGCACTTCAGCGCGACCGCGTGGATCGGCTTCCCGCAATACGGACACGGCTTCATCGGCGACCTGGCGCTCATGCGCTCCCTGCTCATCCCGCTCTCAGCGCCTCACCCACAGTGGGCGCGGTATGGAGAGATGGTATCAGCGCGGGCGAGTGGCATGCGCGAACTGCCAGGCGGGTGGAGCGCAGCCAGTGTCGCCTGGGCTTGGGCGCGCGCACGAGCGTCAGCGCGTTAGTGAGCCCGACTCTTCCATCGCCGGCATTGATTCTTCGCGCTCCAGCCGAGCGATCGTTGCCACGAGCCAGTCGCGGTCGGCGTGGCGCATGGCCGTCAGGTGGTCGAGTGCGATGCCAAGATTGAGCTTGTCTCCGTGGGCAGCCACGTCCGGATTCGGCGCCAACAGAGCGTCGAGTCGCGACAAGCGCTGGCGTAAGCAGGCGACCGCTTCGTTACGATCGAGGAAATTGATGAGCACAAGACCGATATCTCCGGCGTAGGTCGACTCGTCCGCGGCGGACAGGTTTGCTCGAAGCAGATCACGAAAGAGGTCGCGGCCAACCGGCGTGATCGTATAGACCTTCCGCGGTGGGCGATTGCCGGCTTGCTCACTGTGGACCTCGATGAACCCGGCAGATTCCAAACGGGACAGGAGCGCGTAGGCCGTTGGCTTTTTCATGGTAGCTACATGACAGAGCGTGTTTTCGATGAACTCGTTGATTTGATACCCGTGCTGATTCTGCGTCATCAAGACGCCGAGCAGTAGCAGGGCGCGCTCGTCCCAGATCGCCGTGTCGCGGCCCGTCCTCGGATCTCGCTCGTCCATCTCTACCTCCTTGATCACCCATATTATAGTCTACCTTGACTAATCACTTCAACACTCCTATACTCAGTGCTAATAGTCAAGCGTGACTACACGGGCCTGCGTATCCATGGTGGAAACGGGGCCGTCGCCTCGGTCGGGAAAGGAATTAGCCTGTGTTCCTTGCGCTCCGTGAGATTCGGCACGCCAAGTTGCGGTTCGCGTTAATCACTGGCGTCATCGTTATGGTATCGAGTCTCGTCTTTATTCTCTCCGGACTTGCCAACGGTCTCAGCGCCGGCAATACCGCCGCGATAGATGCGATGCCGATCGATGGGATGGTCATTAGCAACGGGAGTGATTATCTCCTGGATCGCTCTTCCGTCGGGGCCGACAAAGCTCGTGGGATTGCATCCATTGCTGGGATTGAGACTGCAGAGCCGCTCGGCGTGTCATCAGCGAGCATCAGGAAGCAAGGCGAGACAAAGCTCCTGGGGGTCTCATTCTTTGGCGTCGTCCCCGGTGGCGTGCTGGAGCCCCGAATTCAGAAGGGGAATCGCCTCGGCGCGCAAGCGCATGGCGTGGTCATCGACGAGTCGCTCGTCGACGACGGCATCCGTCTGGGTGACACGTTCACTACCGAGCCAGATGGCGTTGAGCTAACCGTGGTGGGGATCACGACTGGCCAGACCTATCGCCTAGCGCCGGTCGTCTTCATGCCACTCGATCTCTGGCAGCAGATCCAGCCAATCCGGCAGGGCACAACGCAGGACGACGTAACGGCCATCGTAGTCCGCGGGTCATCACAAGCGATCGCGACTATCCCCGAAACTGTGCCGAATACGATGGTCGGCAGCATCAATCAAATCGCCAACCATATCCCGGGAGAGTCGGAGCAAAACGCCACGTTGCTGCTCATCCAGGTCTTCCTGGTGGTTATCGCAGCCGGAATCATCGCCGCGTTCTTCTACATCATCACGTTGCAAAAGATGCCAGAGCTGGGCGTGATGAAGGCGATCGGCACCGGCACTGGTTATCTCGCGCGCACGCTTATCACGCAAGTCCTTGCGCTGGCGGTAGTTGGAGTGCTCATCGGGATCTCGATCGCAGACACGCTCGCGCTCATCATCGGCAACGCGGTCCCGTACAGCATCACCACGCAGCGCATGGCCCTGTTCGGCGGCGTCCTGCTGCTCGTCGCGGTCAGTGGCACGGCACTATCGCTCGCGCGGATCGCGCGGGTCGACCCACTGGACGCGATCAACAAGGCTGGGTAACTGGCTATCAAACGGGCATTGGAGAGCGATCATGACGACGAACATCCTTGAGCTTACGAGCATCGACAAGCACTTCGGTGATGGTGACTCCCGCGTTGATGCGCTCCAGGGCATCAATCTGACGGTCGGAATCGGCGAGCTGGTGGCGCTCATTGGCCCTTCGGGATCGGGCAAGTCGACGCTGTTGTCGATTGCGGGCGCACTCCTGACGCCAACGAACGGGCAGGTTCTCCTCGATGGCGCCAACATCACGCAACGTTCATCGGCGGAACGAACGCAGCTGCGGCTGGCGAAGTATGGGTTCATCTTCCAGGGGTCGAACCTGATTTCCTACCTGACCGGGCGGGAGCAGATGCTCTTCATCGCGCACCTCATCGGCTTACCTGGTGCGGAGGCAGAGCGGCGCGCCGACCGCCTGCTGCACGACCTGGGCATGACGGATCGTGCTGGCCACTACCCCGAAGAACTCTCGGGCGGGCAGCGCCAACGCATCGCCATCGCGCGGTCGCTGATGAATGATCCGCGCATCATTCTGGCCGACGAGCCGACCGCCAGCCTCGACTCAGTTCGCGGGCGACAGGTCGTGGAGATGCTGGCGAAGGAGGTCCACGAGCGTGAGAAGGGCGGCATCCTTGTCACGCACGACGAGCGGCTGATCGACCTGTGTGACCGTGTCGTGCGCATCACCGACGGATTGCTCCACGAGGATGAGACGGTGGGAGCGGCGCGGGCCGTGGCCGTCTGACCTGCCCGGGGCAGCGAGCGATGCTGGGCGACGTGGCGCCTGGCATCGCAGCAACGATCGGGCACCCGAAGCACGAGCATGGCTCCATCGGC
>CALMXF010000439.1 GCA_937870985.1 uncultured Chloroflexota bacterium | reverse complement strand
AGTTGCTGGTTGAGTTCGGTCATTTGCTGGCGTTCCCCGCCAATCTTGCGGGCCGCGCGCCGCTGCCATTCACGAACCAGGTTGAGGCAGAAAGCGCCGGCTTGCGATTACTACTGGCGAGCGCCGACATATCGACACTCGTGACCGGGCGGCTCTGGAACAGACGATCGAGCCGGACCGGCACGCCTTCAACCACAAGCGCCGCGAGGCAGTGCAGCAACTGGACGACGCCGGGACGGCCCGACTGGTCGACCGAGACCGCCAGATGCGGGCGTCCTTCCAGGATGCTTCCCACGAGGCTGGTCAATACATTCCGTGGGCCGACCTCGACGAAGACCCGCGCGCCCGCTGCGTACATCGCCTCGATTTCTGAGACCCATTCGACTGGGTGCGTCAGATGCTCGGCGAGCAAGCTCGCGATCGCAGCCGGGTCGTCGGGGTAAAGCCCTGCGGTGGTGTTCGAATAGACCGGGATGCGTGGCGGCGAGATGGGCGTCTGCCGAAGCATTTCGGCCAATCTCCCCTGCGCCGGGGCTACATACGGCGAATGGAATGCGCAGGCCACCGGGAGCCGTCGTGCGCGAAGACTATGGGCATCGCACCACTCGATGGCGCGACCGATTGATGCCTCTCCGCCCGAAATCACTGTCTGCTTCGGCGAGTTGAGGTTCGCGAGAGTGATGTCTGGATCTGTCAGCAACGGGGCGAGCGCCTCGCGGGGAGCATCGACGGCCGCCATTGTCCCGCTCTCGCCCGTCGCGCCCTCGCGCATGAAGCGCCCCCGGGCCTCGGACAGCCGCAGCATGTCTTCCTCGGTGATGCTGCCCGCGGCGGCCAACGCCACGAATTCGCCGTAACTATGGCCAGCAGTCATCTGTGGCGTCACCCCAAAGGTGGCCAACAACGAGGCGATGGCAGCATCGACGACGCCTAACGCTGGCTGGGCGACGTTTGTCTCGGTGATCGCAGCGCGCTGTTGCTTCTCCTCTTCGGGCGTGAAGCTCGGCGGGGGGTAGATGTAATGGCTGAGCGGTTGCTGGAAGTGATCCGACAGGAGGTCGTCCGCCCGATCCAGCGATTCGCGGACGTCGGGAAACGCAACTGCAACGTCACGCCCCATATTGGCGTACTGCGAGCCCTGGCCGGGGAAGACGAACGCGACCTGGTGGTCTGTCGCAAAACCACCATCTGCGAAATGAATCCCGACTGGGAGGTGCTGCCTCGACAACTCTCCGACCACAACGCCGCGAGCAGTGCGAAGCTTGGCAACCAGATCGGCGATGGACTCGGCGACGATGGCGAGCGCCGTGCCACGGTGAGTGTTGTCACCGACAGAGAGCGAATAGGCAAGGTCGGCCAGCGACGGCTCAGCGCCGGCCTCGAGTTGAGCCAGCAGCCCATCGACTGACGCAAGCAGCTCGACACGCGACGCTGCGCGCCAGATCAGAAGCTCGGCAGGAATCCGGCCGATCATCGCAGGAGACCCGGCAAGAAAGTCGCCGTCATATTCCTCGAGCGCCAGGTGGAAGTCGGTGCCACCAAACCCGAAGGCGCTCACGCCGGCCCGACGCGGATGAGAGGTGGGCCGGATCCACGGCCGCGTCTCACTGTTGACGTATAGCGGGCTGTGCGGGAAGTCGGCCTTGGGGTTCGGGCGGGTGACTCCGAGCGTTGCTGGCAGGACACGATGATGCAGCGCGAGCGACGCCTTCATCAGGCCGGCCACGCCAGCAGTAGCCTTCGTGTGACCTATCATCGACTTGATCGAGCCGAGCGCGGACTCCTGCGTGCCGGCTCCTGCGCGTTCCAGCACGGTTGTCAGTGCCTGCACCTCCGCCTGGTCGCCTGCGACAGTGCCGGTGCCGTGAGCTTCGAACAGGCCCACTGTCGCAGGGGAGTAGCCGGCATGCGCGTAGGCCCGGTCGAGCGCGCGCATTTGCCCTTCAGGCCGGGGCGCAGTCATGCTGCGGTCGCGACCATCACTCGCCGCCCCGACGCCCTGGATCACCGCATAGACCCGGTCGCCATCCCGTTCGGCGTCGCTCAGACGCTTAAGGACCAGCGCCGCGAATCCCTCGCTGATCGCAATCCCGTCGGCATCGGCGTCGAACGGCCGGCACCTGCCAGTTGGCGAGAGCGCCTGCGTTTTGCTGAAGCACAGGTATGAGAACGGATTCTGGATCGCGTCGACACCTCCGACGATCGCCATATCGCTGTTGCCGGTTTGCAGATCACGAATCGCGAGATACACCGCGGCCAGCGACGACGCGCACGCAGCGTCGACGGTGAAGTTCGCGCCACCGAAGTCGAAGCGATTAGCAATCCGGCCGGAGGCGACATTCATCAACAAGCCAGGGAAGCTGTCTTCAGTCCACTCCGGAAGTAGCCCGTCAGCGTTGCGATTGACTTCACTGGCGGATTCGCCGAACAACAACGGCAATGTCGAGCGCACCATGTACCCGGCCGTCAAGTCAGCGCCGCCACCACCCGCTCCGAGCACAACAGATGTCCGCTCGCGGTTGAACGGCCGGGTCGCATACCCTGCGTCGGCAAGGGCGGCCTTGACCACTAGCAATCCGAGCAGCTGGAATGGCTCGATCGACTGGAGCGAGCGTGGCGGCATGCCGAACTCAACGGGGTCAAACGGCACATCATCGATGAAGCCGCCCCACTTCGAGTAGATCTTGTCCGGCGCCGAGCGGTCGGGGTCGTAATACTGTCGCCAGTCCCAACGGCTTGCCGGGATCTCGGTCACAGCGTCGACCTTATCAACGATGTTTGCCCAGAACGTGGCGCTATCTGACGCGCCGGGCAGGATGCTGCCCATTCCGACGATTGCAATCTGGGCAGGCGGTTGCGCCGCTTCTGCTGGCCCGTCGGGTAGCGCCAGCTGTCGGAGTGCCTCGGCCGACCCGGACGACACATTCGCATGAAGCGTTGCCATCGAGATCACTTCGTTTCGAAGCGCCGCAACCTGGCCGATCATGTACATCCCGCGAGCCCGTTGCTCGTCGGCATCGACCTCGATCAGCTTCGGCGCGGCGGGGTCTCGCCCGTAGTCCGGGTGACGATCGACACCCTTCGACGCGATTCGCAATCGGCCGATGTTCAGCTCCTCAAGGCGGTTGCGGATCTCCTCACTCGACGCAGTCGTCTGCAACAACGCGAGCCGCTCGCCGATGAAGTCATCCGCGAAGGGAGTCGGAAGGCACCGCGTCGCGTGGCCGGGACCGCTCTCGAGCAGAACCGTGTCGACGCACGAGACCGCCGCCGACTGAAAGCCCGGGGTAATCGCGGTCGATGCGACAGCCTCCTCAGTGAAGAGGTAGGCAGTGCCGAGCAGCACGCCCACGCGCATCCCACGCGCGACGAGTGGAGCGGCGATTGCCGCAACCATCGCCGCCGACTGCGCATCGTGGATCCCACCAGCAAACAGCACGTGAACTTCAGTCGGGTCGGCCTTGGCCGGAAAATCGGCAAGCAGGCCTCTGACCATCGTGTCCCAGAGAACGAAGCTGGTCCGCGGACCGACGTGCCCCCCGCACTCTCGCCCCTCGAAGACGAATCGGCGGGCGCCATCCGCAAGGTACAACGTCAACAGTCCAGGAGACGGGACGTGCAGATAGGTGGCTATCCCGTCGGCTTCCAGCGAGCGAGCCTGGTCTGGCCGGCCTCCGGCGATGAGCGCGAACGGCGGCCGATAGCGCCGGATCACCTCGAGCTGCTCCGCTCGAAGCGCGGCCGGAACGAAGCCGAGCACACCAACTCCCCACGGTCGATCGGCCAGCAGGCGCGCTGTCTCATCCAGCAACGTCTCGACCTCATCGGCGCGCATAAGCGCCAACGCAAGGAATGGCAGCGCCCCGGCAGAAGCAACCGCCGCGGCAAACTCCGCCCGGTCACTCACTCGTGTCATCGGCCCCTGGACGATCGGATAGCGCGTCCCGTGGGAGATAGACAGAGACGACCCCTCGACAAGCGGGCTCTCCAGCTGCGCCGCGCGGGCATGGTCGATAGCGCCGGCCTGGATCGCGCCAACCACTCCGCCGACAGTGACAAACCTGTCGGCCAGGTGGGCGGCGAATACGGCATCCTGTCCGATGGCCAGTGCCTGGCGATCGGGATCCGACCAGCCAACGGCCCGGAGAAGCTCGCTGCGCCAGCGTTCGAGCGTCTGCGTTCGGTCCTCCGCCACCGCGATCGCAGCGCGCTCCAGT
>CALMXF010000438.1 GCA_937870985.1 uncultured Chloroflexota bacterium | reverse complement strand
TCGGCGACAACGTCGGCGACTGCGCCGGCATGGCGGCCGACCTGTTCGAGACCTATGCCGTTACCGCGATCGCGGCGATGCTGCTTGGCGATCTCGTCTTCGCCAACGCCGCCCCGGCAGTCCACGACAAGGCCGTGGTCTTCCCGCTGGTCCTCGGCGCGGCGTCGATCTTCGCGTCGATTATCGGCACGATGTTCGTCCGCACCCGCGAGGGCGGCTCGATCATGGGCGCGCTCTACAAGGGCCTTATCGCCGCCGGTGTGCTGGCAATCATCGCCTTCTGGCCGATTACATCCTGGCTGCTGAGCGACAACGGTGTGATCACCGACGACTCGATCTCGATCTTTCGGCTCGACATCGCGATGTCGGCAACCTGGAAGATCTTCTTCGCCGCTGTGATCGGCATCCTCGTCACAGCCGGCGTCGTCGTCATCACCGAGTACTTCACCTCGACACGCTTCAAGCCGGTGCAGGGTATTGCCGAGGCATCGGAGACGGGCCATGGCACCAACATCATCGCCGGCCTCGCGCTATCGATGAAGTCGACCGCGCCGGCCATCCTCGTCATCGCGTTCGCGATCTATGCCGCCTACGAGTTGGCTTATTCGTCGACTGACCCAACCACGGGCCTCTACGGCATCGCCGTCGCGGCAATGGCGATGCTCTCGATGGCCGGGATCATCGTCGCGATCGACTCGTTCGGGCCGATCACCGACAACGCGGGCGGTATCGCCGAGATGGCTGAGATGCCGGACAACGTCCGTGGTGTCACCGACCCTCTCGATGCCGTCGGCAACACCACCAAGGCGATCACGAAGGCCTACGCTATCGGCTCGGCCGGCCTTGCGGCGCTAGTGCTGTTCGCCTCGTTCTTCCTGGAGCTCCCCGCGGCCGACCGTGTATTTGACCTGTCGAACCCGAGCGTGCTGATCGGTCTGCTCATCGGCGCGGCCCTGCCGTATCTGTTCGGCGCACTGCTGATGGAGTCGGTCGGACGGGCTGGCAGCGCGGTCGTCGTCGAGGTTCGCCGCCAGTTCAAGGAGCTGCCCGGCATTCTGGAGGGCACCCAGCGACCGGAGTATGGCCACGCGGTAGACATCGTCACCCGCGCCGCGCTGCGCGAGATGATCCTGCCGGCGCTCCTGCCCGTCTTCACCCCGTTCATCGTCGGACTGCTGCTCGGCAAGCAGGCCGTTGGTGGCATGCTGATCGGCTCGATCCTGACCGGCCTCTTCGTCGCGATCTCGATGACAACCGGCGGCGCAGCCTGGGACAATGCCAAGAAGTACATCGAGCTCGGCTTCTACGGCGGCAAGAACTCCCTGGCCCACCAGGCTTCTGTTACCGGCGACACGGTCGGCGATCCTTACAAGGACACAGCCGGCCCAGCCATCAACCCGATGATCAAGATCGTCAACATCGTCGCGCTGCTGATGATCGCCATCCTCAACTGGAGCTAGACACTCAAACAACACGACGAATCGAAAGGGGGCTCGCCGGTTGGCGAGCCCCCTTTCGATTCGTAATAGAAACCAGTCGGTTCGTGATTCAGGCGCCCGTGTGCTGCTTGTCCTCACGGTTAGCAGAACGCTCGCGAAGGATGCGATACATCTCCGGCTCCTCACGAGGTTCGCGACCGATCGTCAGCCGGTAAATGAGCGAGACGACAATCGATGCCGGCCCCCAGAGGATGGCGAAGGCGCTGAAGATCAGAATCGCCATCACCGCGTAGAACATGGCGAACCAGATGAGCGTCATCAGCACTTCGCTCACCACGCTCCAGTCCACTCCACGATCCGACAACGGTCCGACAAGCTCGAACCGCATCCGGAAGCTGTTCAGCGCGAAGAACATTACGACACCGGCCGGCGTCACCACCACCGGGATCAGGTAACCCCGCGCATAACGAGCGTAGAGGTATGCCGTGCCAAGGATCATCAGCCCCAACAGGATCCAGGTCACCATCCGGACCGCGTCGGGCGGCGGGGGCAACAGGTAGGGATCGCTGCGCCAGCGCTCCTTCTGGTTCACGAGAAAGCCCAGCAGTTGCCGCCAGTTATCGACGACCGTCACCCAGAGCAGAAACACGCCGACGGTGCCGATCGCCGTTCGGGACGCTATCCGCGCCCACGGAGTCTTGTCGAACCACATCCACCGCAATGTCGAGGTGTTTCGCCGCCAGCCGAACCACAGCATCACCAGCACGGTGAGCAAGATCGGATAGTCACTCGCCAGGAACCTGAACATCACCGTGTCCCGCATCCGTCCATTTCCGGCGATTCGCCGGCCCACCCCGCATTCAATGTATTGGAGTGTACACCCGGCAAATCCTCGCGGGAGCCTCGCCTGTCGACGACAGTGCTTCGTCGTGGTCTTGACGACTGCCTCGCCCGCTCGGTACAATCGTGCCGCACAGACGAAGACGCGGAAGTGGCTCAGTGGTAGAGCATCTCCTTGCCAAGGAGAAGGTCGCGAGTTCGAATCTCGTCTTCCGCTCCAGGACGGGCCGAAAGGCCCGTTTTTCTTTCCAGTCGCGCTGCCGCGGAAATGGCGGAATGGCAGACGCTGCGGTCTTAAACACCGCTGGGCTTACGCCCGTGCGGGTTCGACTCCCGCTTTCCGCACTCTTCTTTTCGTCGAGAGTTCAGGTTCACAGGCGGCATCACAAGCCGTTCTGCTTCCCGGCCTCGGCTGCTTGCCACGCTGATTCATCGAATGCGCGGGATGGCGATCAGCTCTACGGCCGCCCGATCCCGGAACGCCTCATAATGGCGTCGCATCGCGTCGAGTTGTGACTTCCGGAGGCAGCGCATGACAACCTGCCGCTCCGCGTCGGTCAGGTCACCGTAGACGAGGATCATATTCAAGGCGCCGACGTGGGCAGCAGTCTCGGTCTGGAACTCGTTGGCGCCACCTGGGTGGCGAACGACGTAGCCGTCACCGTCCCGCTTCCCGCGCCAACTGCCGAAGCCGATAACGTTGACTCGCGTGTTGAGATCGCGATCCAATTGTTCGCCGAGACGCCGTCTTGTCATCATGTCCACAGTTCACTGAAGAGTCGATTCACTTGACTAAGCGGGTCGGTATACGACCGCCCCGCCGCAAATCCAGTGTATGCGTTTCGTCGCTTTCGTCGCTGTCGGTCCGGCCCCTCGATCGAAGCCAGCCCATTCCGCATACCGTCCCATCGCCCTACACTACTCAGCAACCGAACGTATCAGCGACGTGAACGGAGGCCACCACACATGCTCGACGTGACGACGGCGAGGCGCGGTACGCTTACCAACATCGAACGACTCACAAGCACCATCGCGAATGGGCCATACGACGCGGTTCTTGTTATGTCTCCTGAAAACGTTCCCTACTACAGCGGCTTCTACAACATGGATCTTCGATCGATTCCGGAGCGCGTGCATCTCGTCATCTGGCCGCGCGACGGAGAACCAGCGTTTGTCGTGACCGAGCGACGAGCAGAGGCGCTCCAGCCTGGCGACACGTTCCTGTCGGACATCGTCCCCTACCAGGGCGAAGAGCTCGACTCGATGCGGGCAGTCGCCGATACGCTGGCGCGTATGCGCGTCACCTCCGGCCGCGTCGGGATCGAAGGACGCTTCTTTCCAGCCAATCACCTCCGCGAGCTACAGCGACTGGCGCCGGACGTCGAGTTCGTGGACGCGTTCGCGTATCTGGAGTCACCGAGGGCGATCAAGACGCCGGCCGAACGCGACCTGCTGGTTCAGCTTGCGCATTGGACGACGACCGCGATCGACACGGCCTTCGCCGCTGCCCAGGTGGGCGATAGCGAGCGGTCGATTTCCGCCCGGATGCAGCATGAGCTGCTCCGCAACGGAGCGGACATGATCGCCCTGCCCGTGTTCGCCGCCGGCCCGCGCGCAGGGCTGTTCCATCCGCTGGCGACTGACATGCCGGTCGAAGCGGGAATGATGGTAATGACCGACTTCGGTGGCTGGAAGGACGGCTACTTTTCGGACATCGCTCGAACCGCCGTTATGGGCCGCGCGACGGATCGGCAGCGCGACCTTTACGCGCGGATTAGCGACGTGAAGCACGCCGTGGTTGAGTTCATCAAGCCAGGGATGCCCGCGTCGGAGGTCGCGAGATTCGCGCGAGCGGCGTACGCGGCTCGGAATCTGGAGTTCAAGTGGTCGATCGTGGGCCACAGCGTCGGGCTCGGAATCCATGAGTCGCCCCAGATTTATCCCTGGGTGGACGACCCGATCCTGCCGGGGATGGTCATGATGATCGAGCTGGGATATCACGATCATCCACGCGATAGTATCCATGTCGAAGACATGGTCGAGATCACCGACCGGGGCGCCGAGTATCGCACCGACTTCAGTCGGCACGAGACAATCTGGGAGCTCGGCGTCTGATCGGGTCGGGAATAGTGCTGCTGGCAGGCAGACGCGTGCCGGGCGATCCAGGGGGGTGCTTGCCCCTGGGGCCCGGCCACGCGTCAACCGGTCTTCTGGCTGGCCGGTTTGCGCTCGGAAGCGCACAGCCAGCCGGGGGTCGGCGTCGGTCAGCACAACCAGGAGTCCACGTCGCTATGGAAACGCTTCGGTCTTGCTGACGGCCCGATGGTCGAATGCGTCGAAAGCTCGAGCCGCCTGATCGACGCTGATGCCTTCACGCTCGAGATACCACCACCAGCCGCTGCATTCGTACTCAAGAAAGTAGCGACCGTCGGGGGCGAAAAACAGGCCGATCCTCACGACGCCGTCAATGAACGGCTCGACCGTCGAAGCGATCAGGCGGGG
>CALMXF010000437.1 GCA_937870985.1 uncultured Chloroflexota bacterium | reverse complement strand
GAGCGCGGGTTTCGCCGTTCGGACTCTCGGACGGCAACGATACGGGAAGGGAGGATACCCGTCCGCGCAGGGGTCGCGGCGCGCGTTGATCCATTGCAGTTCGCGCGCGCGTTCCAGTTACGATCGATGTGAATCAAGAATAAAGGGAGCACGTGGATGCGTCGGGATACCCTTTCGGCGAAATTATGGGCCGAGTTCATCGGCACTGCGTTCCTGTTGTTATTGGGTGATGGCGTTGTCGCTAACACGGTCTTCGCCTCACGTTTGGGTGTCGCACCTGACAACCCGTGGGCAGGCTACGATTGGAATACGATCGCCCTGGGCTGGGCCTTCGCCGTCGTGATGGCGGTCTATGTCGCTGGCGGAATCACCGGCGCGCATATCAACCCTGCCGTTACCGCCGCCGCAATGGCGCGCAGAACGATGGATGTGACAACCGGCATCTTCTACTGGATCGTCCAGGTCGCTGGCGGGTTCGTCGGCGCATTCCTCGTCTGGGTCCTCTACAAGGGGGATTTCGACGGCCAGGGCTGGAAAAATGTCTTCTATACCGGCCCGAGCAAGTACTACGATGGGGCGTGGTTCAACCTGTATTTCGCCGAGTTTGTCGGCACCTTCATGCTGGTGCTGCTGATCTATGCCATCGTCGACAACATCCGCAACATCGGGCCGGGCGCGAATCTCTGGCCGTTCATGGTTGGCATGGCCGTCCTGGCAATCGGTCTCTCGCTCGGCGGCCCGACCGGGTACGCGATCAACCCGGCCCGTGACCTCGGGCCACGCCTGTTCTCCGGCATCTTCCTGTCGGGCGACAATATCGCGTTCAAGGACTCGTACTTCCTCGTGCCGATCATTGCCCCGCTACTCGGCGGCGTGGCCGGCGCGTTCTTCTACGACTTCCTCGTGAAGCCGATGCTGCCGCTGCCCAAGGAGCCCGAGCCACAACCGCGTGGCGCGGACGTTGCGCACGAGGGCGATTAGCGTCTGCCCGACCGATGGCGTTCGGGAAGCATCTCAAAGGAGGAACCATATGGCCGACAAGAAGTACGTCGCGGCGATCGACCAGGGGACGACGAGCACGCGCTGCATGATCTTCGACCACTCCGGCAACGTTGTCGCCGTTGAGCAGATGGAGCACGAGCAGGTCTATCCACAGCCAGGCTGGGTCGAGCATCGCCCGGGCGAAATCTGGCATCACACGCAGGCAGTCGTCCAGGGCGCGCTCTCCAAGAGTCTTGTCCGCAAGGAGGATATCGCCGCGGTCGGCATCACCAACCAGCGTGAGACGACCGTCGTCTGGGACAGGCGCACCGGTGAGCCGCTCTACAACGCCATCGTCTGGCAGGACACTCGCACCGACCATATCGTCAACGAGCTCGCCCGGGATGGCGGCCAGGATCGCTTCCGCGACAAGACGGGTCTGCCGCTGGCCACCTACTTCTCCGGCCCGAAGGTGCGCTGGATCCTCGACAACGTCCCCGGCGCGCTGGAGAAAGCCGAGGCCGGCAATGCGCTCTTCGGCAACATCGACTCGTTCGTGACCTGGTGGCTCACCGGCGGGCCGAATGGCGGCATCCACATCACCGACGTGACCAACGCGTCGCGCACGATGCTGATGAACCTCGAGACGCTGGATTGGGACGACGACCTGCTGAAGGCGATCGGTGTGCCGCGTCAGATGCTGCCGGAGATTCGATCGAGCAGCGAGACCTACGGTCACGTCAAGGGTGGCGCGCTGGATGGCGTGCCGGTGGCCGGCATCCTCGGCGATCAGCAGGCAGCCACGATGGGCCAGGTCTGCTTCGGCGTCGGCGAAGCCAAGAATACGTATGGCACCGGCTGCTTCATGATCTACAACACCGGCACGGAGCTGGTGCCCTCGAAGAGCGGCCTGCTGACGACTGTCTGCTACAAGCTCGGCAATCAGCCGGCCGTCTACGCCCTCGAGGGCTCGGTTGCGATCAGCGGCGCGCTCGTCCAGTGGCTCCGCGACAACCTCGGGCTGATCAAGAGCGCGCCCGAGATCGAGGATATGGCGAAGACGGTCAGCGACAATGGCGGCATCTACTTCGTCCCCGCCTTCTCCGGCCTGTTCGCCCCCTACTGGCGCAGCGACGCGCGCGGCGCAATAGTCGGTCTCACTCGCTACGTCAACAAGGGACACCTGGCCCGCGCCACGCTGGAGGCGACTGCCTATCAGACGCGCGAGGTGGCCGAGGCGATGGAGAAGGACTCCGGCTCGGAGCTTGCCGCGCTGAAGGTCGACGGCGGGATGGTCTACAACGACCTGCTGATGCAATTCCAGGCGGACATCCTCGGCGTCACCGTCGTCCGGCCGAAGGTCGCCGAGACGACCGCGCTCGGCGCGGCCTACGCGGCCGGCCTGGCAACCGGCTTCTGGGGCAACCTCGAAGATCTGCGTCAGAACTGGAACGAAGACAAGCGCTGGGAACCACGCATGAACGAGGCAGAGCGCGAAAAGTACTACCGTGACTGGAAGCGCGCCGTCGAGCGCACCTTCGACTGGGTCGAAGCATAGGCACGATCCGGACGTGAGATGCGGGACGCGGAGCGCGGACGAGCTGCGTTCCGCGTCCCGCTGTTGTTCTCGCTGCCGTGGCAGCAGCCATGCGACATAACGAGCATGCCGAAGGCAGCGGGTCCGAGCGGTGATGACGGGAGAAGGAGTGAACCATGCGTCGGGACGAACAGCTCGCCAGGCTCAATCACACGTTCGACGTGCTGGTGATCGGCGGCGGGGCGACGGGCCTCGGCGTCGCGCTCGATAGCGCCTCGCGCGGCTACTCG
>CALMXF010000436.1 GCA_937870985.1 uncultured Chloroflexota bacterium | reverse complement strand
CCAGCCCGAGGTTGAGGAGGTCGTTCGCCCCGCCGGCCGTTCGCGGGACGATGTGCTCGATCGTCGCCCCCGCGCCGGTCTGCGCATCGAATCGCAGCGGCCCGTTGCAGATCAGGCACTTGCCGATCCAGTCGCCCTCGACCAGGCGAAATGTGCGATCGGTCTCGGCGACAGCGCGCATGATCTCGGCGCGAGATGGCATCGGCGGGGGTTGCTCCAGACTTCCGTGATAGGCTAGCGATGCGCCGCACTCGGGGAGCCGACGTGGCCCAGATTCAATCACGAAATGCAGGGTATGGACGATGACTGACACCAGCGGGCCGCTCGACGGCATCCGCGTGCTGGACCTCTCGCGGGTGCTGGCCGGGCCGTATTGCACGATGGTTCTCGGCGACCTCGGGGCCGACGTGATCAAGGTCGAGCAGCCAGGCAAGGGGGATGACACACGCGCCTGGGGTCCGCCCTGGGCAGGCGGCGAGGCCGCCTACTACCTGTCGGTCAACCGCAACAAGCGCAGCATCACGCTCGATATCAAGAGCGAGCAGGGCAAGCAGATCATCCGCGACCTGGCTCGTGAGAGCGATATCGTCGTCGAGAACTTCAAGCGCGGGACATTCGAGCGGTTGGGGATCGGCTACGACGACCTTCGCAAGGACAACCCCGGCCTGATCTGGGCGAACGTCAGTGGCTACGGTCCGACCGGCCCGCTGGCCGACAAGCCGGGCTACGACTTCATCGCCCAGGGCGAGGCCGGGATCATGGCGATCACCGGCGAGCCGGATGGCGAGCCGATGAAGGTCGGCGTCGCGATCGTCGACATCACCACTGGCCTGTTCACTGCCGTCGGTGTGCTGGCTGCGCTGCAGGCGCGCCAGACGACCGGCGCCGGCCAGCGCGTGGACGCGTCGCTGTTCACCTCGGCAGTCGCCTGGCTGGCCAACGTCGGCGAGAATCATCTCGTCTCTGGCAATCCGGCCAAGCGGTATGGCAACGCCCACGCCAACATCGTCCCCTATCAGACGTTCCGCGCCCGCGACCAGCACATGACCCTCGGGGTCGGCAACGACCGCCAGTTCCAGGCGCTCTGCGCAATCCTCGGCCGGCCCGAGCTCGGCGGCGACGAACGCTACGTGACGAATTCGGCCCGCGTCGCCAACCGCGACGAGCTGGTCTCCATCCTGCAGGAGCGATTGCTGACGAAGGACGCCGACGACTGGATCGCCGCCTGCGACGCAGCCAACATCCCCAGCGGCAAGATCAACACGATCGAGCAGGTCTTCGCACACCCGCAAACACTGGCCCGCGATATGCTGGTCGAGGTCGAGCACCCGACGGCTGGACTGCTGAAGCTGGCCGGCATCCCGTTTGCATTGTCGGAAACTCCCGCGAAGATCCGGCTGGCCCCACCGACGCTTGGCCAGCACACCGACGAGGTGCTCCGCGAGCGCCTTGCCTACGACCAGAGCACGATCGACCAGCTCCATAGAGACGGGATCGTCTGATGACCAGCGACCAGGAGCCGACCCAGCAGCCCGACGAGCCGGCCGCCGAAGAGCAGCATCCCACGCCAGCGGCGCCGTCGGCCTCACGCGAGGTAATCCTCGAGAGCATCAGTATCGACCTGCTCAACGCCGGCATTGTCATGCCAGCCGCCGAGTTCGTCGCGTCCGTCCGGCTCGCGGCCGGCTACCGCGTCAATCCGCGTGAGATCGCGGTGGCGCTTTCCCACCTGCGCCAGGCCGGACGCGAGATCGACCCCGAGCAGGTTGCCGGCCTCCTGATCGCGACGCGCGGCGAACGTTCCCAGCGCCAGCAGCGCCACTCCGATGACTGGCGTGCGCTGGGGGCAACCATGTCGTTGAAAGGCCAGGATGGCAGCCCCGAGGGCCAACGCGCGCTGATCGGCGCGGCACAATGGCTCGTTCTCCGCCGCCACCTCCCCCTGA
>CALMXF010000435.1 GCA_937870985.1 uncultured Chloroflexota bacterium | reverse complement strand
GCCCCCGCTGGCGAAAAGCCCGAAGAAGCCGAAGCCCGGCGCGCTGGCCGGCGCCCGTTGGGGCGCGGCAGCGCTGCCGGCACGTTGGCTGGATGTGCTGGTCGACCGCGACGAGCTAACCAGCGTGGCTGACGCCCTGTTCGCCATCGGATAGTGGTGGCTCCGGCGCCGCCTCGCTCTTCGTGGGGGTCAGCAAGCGGACTCGAGACCCTTCCGGCAGTCCCTGCGCGACCTGGTTGGCGATCTCGTCCAGGTCGATTCCGGGTGGGAGGGTGATCTCCAGCAGGAGTCGCCGGGATTCTTCGACCGCCTCCGGCCGCGCAGCCAGATCGGACCGTAGCAACAGCGCGTGATAGGTCAGGACCGCGGCCGCAACGAGGAAAACCCCGCCCGGTGTGCTCAGCTCGCGACCGAGGGACTCGGTCCCGACATTGAGAATCGCCGTCAGCACTTTGTAGATGATCAAGGCCAGCGAGACCAGGACCGCGACGACCGAGCCGGCCAGACTCACGTAGACATAGACGCGCCGGACGATGTTCGTTCGCTCGACGTCAGGGTTCGATTCGACCCACCGACCGACTCGGTACGACTGCCAGAGCCAGGCCGCTGTGCCGAACATCGCGATCGGCAGCATCCTGCTGAGGTCGTCCTTCCAGGGATCGATCCCCTCGAAGATCGGCCGCGTTTCCCCGGCCAGACGGTGAAAGAGCGCCGCCAGCGTGCCGGCCAGTCCTCCGGCTCCGGCCGCCAGCCCGATTAGCGCGATTCCGTAACTGTAGATCCGACGCACCGTTGCCTGGTCGGTAGCCTCCCCGGCCCGATCTGCCTCAGCGATCACCCGCCGGCCGAAGAAGTACCACGCCCCCGCGAACGGTAGCACTCTGAGAAGCGGATCAGCGACGCGGAATCCGAAACCCTCCGAACCGTGGGAAGCGTCGAGTAGAGCCCGGAGCACTTGCTCGAGTCCGCGACTCAGGAAGAAGAGGCTCACGGCAAGCCCGATGAAGGTCAGTGCATAGAGCGCGAGCCTGCGCAGTGCGGACCGGCGTTCGCGATCGCCGAGCGCGTCCGGACGAGCGACCAGCGCGTTTCCGACCGCCATGTGCAGACTCCACAGTGCCAGCCCGGCTACTGCGCCCCCAAGCCCATCCGCTAGTCCCGACACCCACCAGCGCCTGTCGCTCACAAACGGCCCGGCGTCGAAGATCGCCTGGGCAGTCACGCCGAGCAGATGACCGACTCCGGTGAGCATCACAAGCGCAGCAATAACGGTTGCGAGGTAGAGGTAGAGTCGAGGCAGAACCGTGCTTTCGGCGAGACCGGCCCCAAGCCGTTCGTCGCGCTGCCGGACGTGCGCGTGATAGCCCCAGATGCTGGCAGCCATGATCATCATTGCCAGGCTGTCCGGCAGTGCCGACGGGTTGTCCCACAAGCGGTCGCCTGCCAACTCGCGCACCAGCACCGACAGGAACGAGCTCGACGAGGTGAGCAGGATGACGAACGAGACGAAGAGCACGCCCGACAAGTAGAGCGCCCGTTCCGGCGCGGTTCGCTCGGTGTTTGCCTGAGCGCTGTCACCGCCTGTGGCACGCTCGGCAAGCCACCAGTGCAGCAGCCAGATCGGCAATGAGACGACGATGATCGCGATCACCAGGCTCGCCTCGCGACGGAACGCCTCAGTGTCACCCGAGACGATAGCCGTGCCTCGCAACGCGTCGCTGATACGCTCGAAGAGATTCGTCAACAGCCGAGCGAGGCCGGTCCCGAGCGCGATGAGGCTGATCGCCGAGACGAAGTAGAGATAGAGCCGCCTTGCGCGTTGCATTGCTCTCCCCCGATCTCGATCGCCGCGCGATCGTCAAGTATCAGAACGGTGTTGCGTAGGGCTCGTCGACCCGCCAGTTTCCGTTTTCGCGGACGAGCGGAACCGGCATCGTCCACGAATAGCGATCCAACGACAGCCCCGAGCCGCCAGGGGACTCGATTCGAAGCCACACCGTCGCGTGATCGCCTTGCACGACGGTGCGTTGCAATGTCACGAGCCGGTTATCCTCCAGTGGCGCCGGGCGGTACTTGTCGTGGATGCCGTCGGCATCCAGTTGCCTGAGCGCGCGCTCGCTGAGTAGTTCACGGACCGCGTTGTCGTCGCCAATCCGAGCCGCTTCAAGGTAACGCTGTACGACGCCCTCCGGCGACGCGGGGTCGTACTCAGCCGTCTTCGGCCCTCCGATCGCGACGATGACCGCCACGGCCAGCGCCGCGATGGCCAGCACACCGCCGCCAACAATCAGAACGAACCGCTCTGGCTTACCCATCTTCGCCGTCCAATATCTGACAACGACTGCCGCGTTCTGTTGATATGACGTGACTACATAGCTGCTGGTTTCGTCCGGCTGCCGATCAGTCTTCAGACCACCACCAGCGCTGGCTGGAATTGAGGTTTTCACAACCCTCAGGCGTGATCAGAATATCGTCCTCGAGCCTCAGCCCGCCCTCTGGATGGCGATAGAGCCCGGGTTCGGGCGTGATGTACATGCCAGGGCGCAGGATCGTTCGATCGCCGGTGAAGAGGACCGGCGGCTCGTCGTTCGAGACGCCGAGGCCATGCCCGCAGTAGGTGCTCGGCCCGCCGAAGTGCATCGACTGATAGCCGTCGAACCCCTCGACATGGGCGATCTCGTCGATCTCGTGCTGCAGCTCCTCGGCCCGCACGCCGGGCGCTGCCTTCGCGATGATCGCGTCCAGCATCCGGTCGACTGTCTCGAACATGTGCCGCTGCGTGTCGTTTGGCGGGCCGATGACCGCCGAACGGCAGATATCGAACCCATAGCCGCGATAGCTGCCGCGAATCTCCAGTTGCGCCATGTCGCCGAGCTCGAGAATGCGGTCGCTGGCGAACGGCCGGATCAGCGGCTCGCCGGACCGGTAGACGCCGCTCTGGCAGGTCAGCGAGGTGTTTGTCGCGCCGAGAGAGCGTAACGTGCTGTCGATATCGTTGACGACGTCCTGCTCCGTCCGCCCGGCGCGATAGGCGCGCATTGCGGTCGCCGCTCCGGCGTCGGCAATCTTCGCCGCGTCGCGGAGAATCTGCTGCTCCATCTCGTCCTTGATCGTTCGCATCGACCACAGGACGTCGTCGGCAAAGTAGAAGCTGCAGAACGGCAGCGCCGTCTGGATGTCGCGATAGAGCAGGACCGGCAGGAACTCCTCCCCGACCAGACCCCAGCGCTCACCGCTATCCAGCCCGTAGCTGGCCAGGATGCGCGCCAGCCCGCGTGGCAGGTTGGTGTCCACCTCGACGCGGTCCATGGTCACGTCAGGCTCGTAATATGGCGATGTGACCAGCAGCGTCTCGTCCTGATCGACTGGAATGATGATGGCGCAGTAGCCACGCCCGCGCTGGTCGTACATCGAGGGATGCGAGCCGGCGATCGGCCGGTGGTTGGCCAGGTAGAGCCCGTTTCCGGCCCGGTCGGGATCACGCGAGAAGACGATCAGGCCGGCGAAGCTGCGAGCGCTCGCCTCGACGCGGCAGCGCTGCCGGCGCGCAGCGTAGGTCTCGATCGGGATTGCCAGACTCGTTCCGCTCATCGTCTTCATGCCCTCCATGGTGCGTCGCGATCGTCCACACTCCCCAGCGCGATCGTACCGTACAATCCGGCAATGGTGACGCGATTCATACCTGCCTGCTGGCGCCCGTCCGCCGATCTCGTTGACATAGTCCGGGGACTCACCCCGCTGGCCGACGATATCGACGGCTGCTTCGCTCGGGGCGAGCCGAATGACGAGGCTATCGCGGTGCTTGCCCGGGCCGGCTTCCTCGGGCTGACCCTGCCAACACGCTACGGGGGACAGGGGCGCGACTACACCGCGCTGGCCGCTGTCTGCGAAGAGCTTGGCGCGATCGACACTTCCCACCAGGTCGGCCTTACCGTTCATCTTGCGCTCGCCGCGATGGGCGTGTTCCAGTGGGGTTCTGAAGCCCAACGGGACCAGTGGCTGCCGGCGTTGGCCCGTGGCGAGCGGATCGGCACGTTTGGCCTGACCGAGCCGGGCGCTGGGTCGGACGTTGGCGCGCTGCGAATGCGGGCGCATCGGGTGCCCGGCGGCTACGAAATCTCCGGCGAGAAGTCCTGGATCAGCGCGACCAATCAGGCGACACTGTTCATCCTCTTCGCCACCATCGACCCTGCTCTGCGACACAAGGGCATCACCGCGTTCATCGTCCCGCGCGAATCGGCTGGACTCTCGACGACCGTCCTGAACGGTAAGCTCGGTTTGCGAGCCGGAGACACCGGCGCCGTCGTCTGCGACCGTGTCTACGTCCCCGATGCCGCGGTGCTCGGCCGGCCAGGCGAGGGGTTCGCTGTTGCGCTTTCCGCGCTCGGCAACGGCTTGTTTACCGTCGGCTGCGGC
>CALMXF010000434.1 GCA_937870985.1 uncultured Chloroflexota bacterium | reverse complement strand
GTGAGGTAGTCGAAGGCCGACAGGACGTGGACGCGGACGGTGCCGTAGAGGTCGTCGAGGGTGACGTACTCGTCGGCGGCGCCCATGTTGTACGGGATCGGGCCGTAGACGTAGGCCGGGATGCCGCGCCAGCGCCAGAAGCGGCAGTCGGTGCCGCCGATGCTGATGGCCGGCTTCGGCCTGATGCCGCGCACCGCCTCGCCGTTGCGCTGAAGGATGCGGACCATCTCGTGGTCGGGCGTGCAGACCGACGGCTCGCTGACCTTGAAGAGCTCGTAAGAGGCGTCGGGGTAGTCGGCCAGGATCGCCTCGAACTGCTCCAGTAGCGACTGGGCCGAGTGGCCGACCGGCGCGCGCAGATCGACGCCGGTGTAGCAATCGGCGGCGATGACATTGGTCTTGACACCACCACGGATCGTGCCGATGTTGACGGTCACCTGCTTCACGATGTCGGTCGCCCCGGCGCCGAGCGCGGCGTCCAGCTCAGGCCGAGCGGCTTCGACAGCGGCGAGGATATCGGCCGGCAACGTAACCGGCTGGTCAGCCAGACGCTCGATCCGCCCGATAATCTCGGCTGTCTCCTGAATCGCGCTCTTGCTCAGATGGGTGTATGCGCCGTGGCCGCCCGGAGTGCGGACGAGCATATCGAGCCAGACCGGCCCCTTCTCGCCGAAGCGGATCGTGTACGGGGTGCTTGGCTCGCCATTCAGGACGCAGTCGCCGATTACATCGGGGTAGTTGTCCATCAGGTAGCCAGTGCCCCAGGTTCCGCCGGTCTCCTCGTCGGAGACGGCGGTCAGCGTGAGCCGGCCGCCCAGCTGCTGTCGCATCTCGTGCAGATATCGGTATGCCAGGAACGAGGCGGCAGTTCCGGTCTTCATGTCGATGACGCCGCGACCGAACAGCTTGCCATCGCGCACCGCGCCGGAGTACGGGTCGTCCGACCACTGCGTCGGGTCGCCGGCCGGGAAGATATCGAGGTGGCCGTTGAGGATGAGGTGCTTACCCGGCTCGCCGCCATCGAAGCCGGCGAGGACGTTCGGCATCGTCGGCTGCGGAGCGACAATCTCGTGATCGAGACCACGCTCATCCATCCAGTCGGTCAGGAATGAGACGAGCTGGGTGGTGTCGCCGTCGGGGTTCTCGCTCGGGATCTGGACGATCTTCTGGACAAACCCGAGAATATCGTCAGCGTCACGCTCCAGCCGCTGCTCCAGCGCCGCGCGGGCTTGCTGATGATTCATGGTAGTCCCTTCACCGTGCTCCAACGCAGCCGGTTCACGATCGCGAACCGGCTACGTCGAACGCAACAAGGCTCTAGCCTTCGAAATACCAGTCGGCAACGTCCCAGGTGTCCTCGGTCCACGGACCCGGGTTATTGCCCTGGAGCCGCTTGTTCTTGCCCGAGACCCGCTTTCGCGCGATGAACGGGATCGTGACGACATCGTCGGAGATCATGTCATTCATCTTGATGAACAACTCGGCCTGCTTGGTCGGGTCGAGCTCAGTCGAGGCGGCCTCCCAGAGCTTATTGTAGTCCTCGTTGACCCACCGGCTGAGGTTGCGGCCAGACCAGCCGTTCGACTTCTGGGCGATATCCTCGGCCGGGTCAATCGACTTCCAGTACGACATCAGGTCGATCGGGAACGGCCGGCCGTTGAGCGCCAGCATCTGCAGGTCGGCGGAGAAGCGCTTCCAGGTGTCCGGGTTGCCAGCGTCGGAGGAGAAGAAGACGGTGGAGTCAATCGACTTCAACTGGACTTCGAACCCGATCGCGTCCCAGGGCTGCTTCATGATCTCCTGCGCCTTGAGGCGCAGCGGGCTGACTGTCGTCTGGAACAGGATCTTCGTCTTAACGCCATCCTTTGTCCGCGGCTTGCCGATCCAACCGGCCGCCTCAAGTGCCGCGCTGGCGTCATCGACGCTGAACTTGTAGCTCGTGTTCTTGGACACGAACATATCTGGCGCGACAATCACGTTCGCCGTCGCGTCGGCGGCCTCGCCATATAACTGGCTAACGATCATGTCGCGGTCGACGCCGAGCGCCAGCGCCTCGCGAACCGCCTTATCGGTCAGGAACGGGTGCTGAGTGGATGGCTCCGAACGCGCGCCGTCGACCTCCTTGTTCGGATCGGCGAAGTTGATGAATACGTGCTCGACACTGCCATCGGGCAGGACGATCAGTTCACCGACGCCACTCTTGAGGAGGTTCTCCAGGACGGATTTTTCGACCTGCAGGTTGATCGCGTAGTCCACCTCGCCGGTCTGCAGGACAGCCCGCGCGGCGGACGGGGCATCGCCGCCACCCTTGTACTCGACCTTCTTGAAGAACGGCTTATCGGGGAAGCGGTAACTCTCGTTG
Organism: uncultured Chloroflexota bacterium; assembly: GCA_937870985.1. GTDB lineage: Bacteria > Chloroflexota > Chloroflexia > Thermomicrobiales > CFX8 > JAMLIA01. The sequence continues at coordinate 10,890 of CALMXF010000434.1, read as the reverse complement.
ATCTCGTAGTTGACGACGTCACCGGGGACGAAATTGGTGACTTTGTATGGGCCGGTGCCGACCGGCTTCATGTTGAACGGCGCAGATTGCGCCTTATCCCCCATGTAGTTCTCGAGCAGGTGCTTGGGCAGGATTGGTGCGCCATCGCTCGTGCCGCGACCGAAGATGTTGTACCAGGCAGGGTCTGTGTTCTTCAGATGGATCTTGAAGGTTCGCGCGTCCACCACCTCGATGTCATCAACATTAACGAATGCTGGCGAGGACGTCGTTCCCGCTGCCGGGTCAATTGCCCACTTCCAGGTGAACTTGGCATCGTCGCTCGACACCGGCGTGCCGTCTGACCAGACGAGTCCCTCAAGCAACGTGTAGGTGACGGTCTTGCCGTCGGCCGAGATGCCACCATTCTCCAGTGACGGCGCTTTCTCGCAGAGGACTGCGACAACGTCGCCCTCAGGGCTGATACGAATCAACGGCTCGAGAACAAGCGCCGCTGGATTGGAGATCAGATTGCCATTGGCATAGTGTTGATTGAGCATCGGCGGCGCCTGCCAGTAAAGGATGCGCAGCAGGTCGCCCGAGCCGCGTCCACGTCCGCCACCGGATGTCCCCGTTGTTGTCGTGCCCGCGCCCGGAGCACTGCCCCCCGAGCCGGCCGTTGCAGCCGGTGTTTCCTTACTGCTACTGCCACATGCAGCCAGAAGAGCGGCGATGGCAGGCGCAGTCAAACCAAGCGCCGCGCCACGCTTCAGAACATCGCGACGCGAGAGGCGACCCGTGAGGACAGCTGCTTCCAGCGCCGCCAATCCGTTCGCTCTCGACCCAACGCGCTCGTCCATTGCGCCCCCTCTTCCATATGCGTCACAGGCGCGCACTCCGCCGTGACATACCAACGAACAACTAATGATCTGGTCAAACCAGGCCATCTGCTTACTGATCGTACAGAATTACGCGCCGCACTGTCTCGCGACGCGCGAGTGAGAGCGAGGATGCGCCACTCGAGCCATCGCGGAATAGGTGGGCCGTGCCGCGTGTATAGTCAATAGAAGGTTCGACGCCGCGCCTCGGGCGCGGGCGACGATCTGGATCAACGAGGAGGCACCCGATGGCAAACGGCAAGGCAAATGCGAGCCGTGAGGTGCTCGTCAGCACCACCTGGGTCGCGGAGCATCTGGCCGACCCAACCATCCGCATCGTTGAAGCGGACGAAGATGTCCTGCTGTACGAGCTGGGTCATGTTCCCGGCGCGGTGAAGATCGACTGGCACGAACATCTGCAGCGCACCGATACACGCGACTTCATCGATGCCGAAGGGTTCGATCGGCTGATGAGCGCGCTGGGCATCACCCGGGACACGACCGCCGTGTTCTACGGCGACAAGACCAACTGGTGGGCCGCCTACGCATACTGGTTCTTCCGCTACATGGGGCACGACAACGTCAGGATCATGGATGGCGGCCGGAAGAAGTGGGAAGCGGAGGGCCGCGCGACTACGCGCGAAGCGCCAACGATCACGCCGGCTGACTACCATGGTTCGGCCGAACGGCCGGAGCTGCGCGCCTACCGCGACGATGTGCTGGCTCATATCGGCTACAGCCGGCTGCGCAGGATCGGCGAAGGCAACCCGCTGGTCGATGTTCGCTCCCCCGGGGAGTTCACCGGCGAGCTGCTTCATATGCCCGACTATCCACAGGAGGGGGCATTGCGCGGCGGCCATATCCCTGGCGCGCGAAATATCCCGTGGGGCAAGGCCGTTGCGGAAGACGGCACCTTCAGGAGTGTCGATGAATTGCGCGCTCTTTACGAAGGTGAGGGGATCACGCCGGATCAGCCGGTGATCGTCTATTGCCGGATCGGGGAGCGTTCATCGCACACGTGGTTCGTTCTTCACGAGCTGCTCGGCTACCCGGATGTGCGGAACTACGATGGCTCGTGGACCGAATGGGGCAACGTGATCGGCGTGCCGATCGAGCTCTGAGGACGACGCAGCGACACACAGTGAACACCTGCTGAGAAAGAGAATAGACACGGCATGGACCGCCAGGAGCAAATCGAGATACTCGTCGACCACTATCAGAATCCTCGCCACCGCCATGCGATGGACAATCCATCGGTGACGATGCCTGGCGGCAATCCCGGGTGTGGCGATGTCATCACTATTTACCTGCAACCAGGAGACGATGGCCTGTCGATCGCCGACGTCTCCTGGGAGGGCGAAGGCTGTACGATCAGCCAGGCCGCCGCGTCGATCCTCATGGAGATGGTTCACGACGAACGTTGGACGCTCGAGGAGGCGCTGGCCCACGACTACACCACGATGATCGAAGTCCTCGGCAAAGAGGCCGTCCAGATGCGACCAAAGTGCGCGACGCTCGCGCTTGGGACGCTCAAGGCCGCGGTCAGAAAGTACCAGCGCGATGAGCTACGCCGCCAGCACGGCATGAACCCCGACGGCACGCCAATTGCCGATCTTCCCGAGCAGGATGCCGAGTTCGGCATCATCGTCGGCGACCGCGCGCACAATGACGCCGGCGCGCCCGTGTCGCAGCAAGAGCGCTGAATCGGGGTTGTCTGACCCCGAAACCCTCGCCGCTCGAAGTGGTGGCCAGAAACGACTTGCCAACACCTCCTGGTGATGCAGAATCTCCTGGTGTCACTGCTATACTCTGCCTAGCGGATTGGGACGCCTTCGCGTTCGCGCGCCATCGAACGGTCGGCAACGAGGAGCCGGCGAGGTGGGCGCTCCTGCTGGCGTTGTCCCGCACGCAGGGGCTGGCGTATCCGATCGATGTGGGAGGACTTGCCAATGTTCCGTTGCAGGATCTGCGGATATATTGAGACCGACGACACGCAGCCGGTAGAGTGCCCATCGTGTGGCGCATCCAGCGACCGGTTTGCCCCGCTGACCTCCGATGAGGTCAGCCAGATCATCAATGGCCGAACGTCGTATGGCATCGTGAGCCAGGATCAGTCGGAGACTCCGGTCGACGACACGCGACGTATCCGGCTGCTGGCGTTCGTTTCTTCCGAGATGTTCTCGCCTTTCACGCGGCGATCCGGCGCGCGCTACGCTGTCTTCACCGGCGACCAGCGCTGGTTTGCGGACAACATCCCCTGCCAGAAGGCATGCCCGGCGCACACCGACATCTCGCGATATATCGCCCTCATTGCCGACGGGCGCTACGCCGATTCGTTTGAGCTCAACCGGGAGAACAATGTCTTCCCGGGCTGTCTCGGCCGAATGTGTGCCCGGCCATGCGAGACTGCCTGCCGACGCCAGATCGTGGATCAGCCAATCGGCATCTGCTATCTGAAGCGGGTCGCCTCGGACTATCGTGGCGAGACGCGTCGCGAGACGCCGCCTCCACCGAACGGCAAGACGATCGGCGTAATCGGCGCGGGCGCGGCCGGCCTGAGCGCTGCCCGCCAGGTCGCCCGGCAGGGCTATCGCGTCACCATCTACGAGGCGATGCCTGTTCCGAGCGGGATGATGTGGGCCGGCGTGCCAGAGTGGCGCCTGCCGCGCGACGTCATCATGGAGGAGGTCGAGCTGATCCTCGATCTCGGCATCGAGCTTCGGCTGAACACCAAGATCGGCGAAGACATCTCCTTCCAGGACCTCATCGATTCGCACGACGCCGTCGTCATTGCCGCGGGGAACCAGAATGTCACCCCGGTTCGCATCCCCGGCGAGGATCTACCTGGTGTTGTCCCCGGACTGACCTTCCTGGAGGAGATCAATCTCGAGCTCGTCCCGGATGTCTTCGTTGGCAAGCGGGTCGTTACCGTCGGTGGCGGCTTTACCTCGATGGACTGCGTTCGCAGTGTGTTGCGTCTGGGCGCGGAGCGGTCGATCATGACCTACCGGCGCTCGGCCCACGAGATCCCGGTCGACGCGCTCGAGGTCGAGGAGACCGAGCTCGAAGGGTGCGAGATCATGTACATGGTCTCGCCGACTCGCTGCATCGCTGGCGAGGATGGCCACGTCGCTGGCATCGAGTTCGTCCGTAATGAGCTCGGCGCGCCGGATGCCTCTGGCCGTCGCCGGCCAGAACCCGTCGAAGGGTCCGAGTTCGTCATCGAGTGCGATCAGGTCATTATCGCCATCGGCCAGTACCAGGACAATTCATTCTTCCCGAAGGATTTCTTCCCCGAAGTCGACCGGCGCGGCGTGCCGAAGGTAAACGCCGAGGGTCGAACCGCCCACCCGAAGGTCTTCGCCTGCGGAGACTATGTCACCAACCCGTTGAACTTCATCTCGGCGATCGGCGATGGCAAGCGCGTCGCCGAGCACGTCCACTCCCAGTTGAGCGGCCTGCCGATCCCCGAGCCGGACTTCGAGATCACACGGGTGCCGATCGAAGACCTGCACACCCCGAACCCGCTGATGGCCGAGGGGGTCGCCGAGTGGTCAACGTCCACGATGAGCCGACGACTGCGCTGGGGAGATAACTACACGTCGCTGCAACGCCAGATCATGCCGACGCTGCCGCTTCAGGAGCGGGGGCTGCTGGCGGACGAAACGACACTCGAAGTGGAGCTGGGATATCCGAAGCCAGTCGGCTTCGATGAGGCGAAGCGCTGCCTCCAGTGCCAGCTCAACATCTTCATCGACGGCGACCGCTGCATTCTCTGCAACGGCTGCGTCGATATCTGCCCGGTCGGAGTCATCGAGATGATCTCGACCGACCGAATCTACTCAATCGATAGCGATGTCTCGCTGGCCGAGCTCGCGCGCGCCGAGCTCGGGCCGAACGCAGTCGCGATGATCATCGACGAGCTCGCCTGCATCCGCTGCGGAGCCTGCGTCGAGTGGTGCCCGACCGAGTGTCTGACGATGGAGCACTATCGCCCGGTGCCGTTGCCAGCACGTGAATCAGCCGATCTCGCGATTGTTGCTGACGGCTAGCGCAATCTCACACCAGCAGACGACGGCGGCCCCTGAACAAGGCCGCCGTCGCGCATATCTGGACGCGATGCCCATAGCGGGCGGCAACCCGTGCGAACTCCGGAAAGTGTGATACTGTACGTACAACACAACATGTAAGCAGTACGACGACGGGATCTCCCCACCCCTGCCGCCAGCGTTGCATTGGGGGGCTTCAAGTCACGAACAGGACGCTATGTGAGCACCCGTTACGCAATCGTTCATGGGCATTTCTATCAGCCTCCTCGGGAACATCCCACATCCGGGGAGATGCCCTGGGAACCGGGCGCAAGCCCGTTTCATGACTACAACGAGAAGATCCTGGCCGAGTGCTACCGGCCAAATGCTGACCTCGGTAACCTGAGCCGGATGAGCTTCAACCTCGGTCCTACATTGGCAACGTGGTTGCGTCGCCAGCATCCGGATGTCCTCTCCCGCGTCGTCCGCTCCGATCAGAACGCGCGGACGGCAACAGGTCACGGCTCTGCGATCGCTCAGGGGTATCACCACACAATCCTGCCACTCGACTCACCACGGGACCGCCGGACCGAGATCCGATGGGGCGTCCGCTCGTTCGAGCTGCTATACGGTCGAAAGCCGCTTGGCATCTGGCTGCCCGAAACGGCGGTCGATAGCACCACCCTGGAGATGTGCGCCGACGAGGGATTGCGCTATACGATCCTTGCCCCGGATCAGGTTCGTCCGACCGGGGAGATGTACGGCTCGTACCGGCTGTCGTTGGCGACGGGCCGGCCGTTCGAAGCCGTTGTCTATGACGCGGGCCTGGGCGGGTGCGTTTCATTTGACCCGATCGCGACGGCCAACGCCGCCGAATTCGTCGCCTCGCATGTGCTGCCAGCGTTCGAGCAACGCAACACCGCCGATCCGCTGGTGGCAATCACGACGGATGGCGAGGTCTATGGCCACCATCACAAGTTCAAGGATCTGTTCCTCCAGGATCTGCTTGTCCGCCGGCTGCGCGAACGTGGGGTGACACCCGTCTCGGCGGACTGGCATGTCGCGACGAGGCCGGCAACGGCCACTGCCGATCTGATTGAGCGATCTTCGTGGGGCTGCGCACACGATCTTGCGCGCTGGGCGGACGGCTGCTCCTGCACGTCGGGCTACTCGGGATGGAAGCGACCGCTGCGAAATGCCTTCGATCGGCTGGCAGCGCAGATCGACCGCGCGTTCGAGGAGCACGGCAGTAGACATCTCCGCGACCCGTGGGCAGCGCGCGACGCCTACGTTGATGTCGTTGACGGCGCTGTGTCATTCGATGACTGGTTCTCGACGTGGCGCACAACCAGTGCCGATGCTGCCGTGGCCCTGGACTTGCTCGAGGCCGAGCGATTGCGGCTATCGATGTATGCGTCGTGCGCGTTCTACTGGGAGACGATCGACCGGCTGGAGCCCGCCTACGGCATTCGTCGCGGTCTTGCGGCAGCCGCGCTGGTCGATCACACGCTCGGCACATTCCTTGGCGCGTCGTTCAGGCACGATCTGGAAACGACGCTGCACTGGCCGACAAGCAATACCGCCCAGATGTTTGCTGCAGGCTGAGGGATCCGGCCACGCTACCCAGCAGATCACCGCATCCCGGCGGTTCCATGCTCCGACGCGACGGGGCTGTTCGTCGGGAGATGGCGCTCTCACCGCCGAAGGATCTCCCCCGGTCTACAGCGACCGAACGCGGAGAGATCCTTCGCCGCCGAACGCCATCACCCAGCGTGTATGCGGGCAATGGATGATCGACCTCGCGCGAGTGTGTCGATTCGACCTCAGATATTCGGCGCCACCTCGTCGGCGATCAGCTTCAGGCCGTCGATATCGTCCTGGTCGTATGTCTGAAGCATGATGCGCTCGACTCCCTGACGTCCTCGCTCGCGAGCCTGCTCAATCACCTCGTCCACCGTGCCGGCCAGGTAGCCGCGCTGCCGGACCCGGTCGAGCGCCTCCGCGGCGGACACGTCGCGTAGCGACGGAATAATCTCCTGAAGCTTCCTCGCCCGGTCGAGAACCTCTCGTTCATCCCGGCCGATGACATGGCCGAGCATCATCGACTGACGAATCGTCTCGGGGTCTCGCCCGATTGTTCGGCAGTGTTCGGCCAGCACCGCGCGCTTGTGGTCATAGGCATCGACAGTCATCGTCGAGACGTTCCACTCGGCGGCGTATTTCGCAACGATCCGCAACGTCCTACGCTCTCCGCTGCCACCAATGATCATCGGGACTCCACCGGCGGTCACCGGAACCGAGGCCGCTTGCGCGTTGCGAAGCTGGAAGTGGACGCCGTTGAATGAGACGACCTCGCCAGTCCACAGCAGGGTAATGACCTGCAACGCCTCCTCGAAGCGGTCCATCCGTTCTCCGAGGTTAGGAAGCTGGAAACCGAACGCATGATGCTCGGCTTCGTTCCAACCAGCGCCGACGCCGAACCAGTAACGCCCGCCCGTGAGCTGGTCGAGCGCGGCAGCCTCGGTCGCCAGATGCACCGGGTGACGGAACGTCGTGGGCGACACCAGCGCGCCCAGCTCGACTCGTTCGCTCCAGATTGCGGCGGCGGTCAGCGATGGCACCAGCGCGAGAGTCGGCCGGTAAACCTCCGCCATCACCGAGTAGAGATGGTCTGAACGCCAGACTGAGTCGTAACCAAAGTCCTCGCCGGCCCGCACAATGCGCTGCCAACGCTCCCAGGTCAGGCCCTCCTGGCCCTCGATCATAATGCCAAGTCGAACCATCTCATCGTCCCCTTCGTGCCACGGAAGCCAGTCCGATCGCGCCGCTATTGCGCTGCGCAAGCGGGATGCAGCATAGCATCCATCGGAGACTCAGGAGCGCACGACATTACGGGCAACGAAGAGGACGTTGGCCGGCCGCTCGGCCAGGCGGCGCATGAAGTACGGATACCAGCTTGTGCCAAACGGCACATACACTCGCATGTTGTAGCCATCGTCGGCAAGTTGCTGCTGAAGATCCCGTCGGACTCCGTAGAGCATCTGGAACTCAAAGCGCTCCTTGCCGATCCCCATCCGCCCGGCATAGCCACGCGCCACGCGCAGAATGGATTCATCATGGGTGGCAATCGCAGGGTAGGTACCGGTCTCGAGCAGCCGCTCGAGGTGGCGGCGATAGGCTGCGTCCACATCGCCCTTGAGTGGAAACGCGACTGTCTCCGGCTCGTTATACGCGCCTTTGACCAGACGCACGCGAGCACGCCGCTCGATCATCTCATCAACGTCGCGCTCGGTCCGATACAGCATTGCCTGGAGCACGATTCCGACATGCTCCGGATGGAGATCGTGAATCCGACGGAAGAGCGCGAGCGTCTGCTCGGTATAGTCCGAACCCTCCATGTCGACCCGGACGAAACCGCCCAGATCGGCGGCTCGGCCGACGATCGTTTGCAGCCGTTCCCAGGTTGCCCCCTCGTCGAGATCGAGCCCGATCATCGTCAGCTTGATCGAGATATTCGGATCGAACCCACTCTCCCGCAATCGACCGATAATCTGGACGTATGCGTCGGCGGCAGCCTGGGCATCGGCCGCGCTGGAGACGTTCTCACCAAGCAGGTCAAGCGTCGTATGCTGACCGTGGGAATGGATATCACGGACGCGACCCAGCGCCTCATCGAGGTTCTCACCGGCCACGAATCGGTCGATCAGCGATCGGGTAACCCGGCAGCCGCGGACCATCTTCTCCGATTGCTGGTTGCCCGCGAGCCACATCAACGTCGAGCGCAACATGCCCACCTCCACCGATCCACATCACATGGGTTTCGTCTGAAGTGTAACGCAGTCAGTCGCGCCTCCCGACCGGCGGAAGATGGATAGAATCACTACGATGACCCTTGAACGGATGCTGGGGTAATGCGCATGTTCGGGTTGACGCCGGAAACGGTGATTCGCGATAGCCTCTACGATCTGATCCCGCTCTCCCACGAGGCGGCGCGGCTGATCGCCACGCCCGAATTCCTCCGTCTCGACGGCATTCAGCAGCTCGGGTTCGTCTCGCGAGTCTGGCCGGGCGCCAGGCACACTCGCTTTGAGCATTCGCTCGGCGTGATGTGCCTGATGCAACAAGCACTGGAGCGACTGAACGAGCGCGGCGCAGGAATCGACGACGAATCCGCCCGCGTCGCGATCGCCGCCGCGCTGCTCCATGACATCGGCCACTATCCCTTCAGCCACGCGATCGAAGAGCTGGGCGCACCGATCGCCAGCCATGAACAAGTCGGCAGCCAGATCGTCGTCGAGAGCGAGATCGCCGGGATATTGCGCGCTGACTGGCGCGTCGATCCGGCACGAGTCGCCCGGCTGATCAGCCCCGGCGGCAAGGATCTACCGGCTGAGGACCGGATGGTGCGCGGGCTGCTGAGCGGCGCGCTGGACGTGGACAAGCTCGACTATCTGCCGCGTGATGCTCGCGCCTGTCACGTCCCCTACGGCGGCGTCGATACGACCCGGCTACTGGGCGCGCTGCGGGTGATCGAGGTAGAAGGTCGGCGCACGATCGGGATCGACGCGAAAGGCATCTCGCCGCTCCACTCGCTGATCAACGCTCGCCAGGAGATGTTCGACAACGTCTACTGGCACCACACTAACCGCGCCTGTATGGCGATGCTGCTACGGGCCGTTCAGGAGGCAGTCCTCGCCGGGCTGCCGCCCGAGCAGCTAACGCGCCACGACGACGCCTCGCTGTTGGCAGCGCTGGCCGCCCCGGAGCTGCCGGCCACCACGCGCCGGCTCGTCGGCGCGCTAGCAGGCAGGAGGCTGCACAAACGAGCCGTCGAGATCAGCTCGCGGGCAGGCGAGCTGTTCGTCTACCTCGGCACGCTCTTCGACCATCCTGGCCGACGCCGGGCTCTCGAAAACGTCATGGTCAGTCAGTTACGACACATCACCGGCCGGCCGATCGAGCAGGGCGATATTCTGGTCGACATCCCCAAGCCCGAACGCTGGCGAACCGATGTCTGGGTGCGCTTCGACAACCCGCCGGTTGGCTTCGCGCCACTGATGCCGTGGCACGATGTCGCCGGCGCGTCACCCGAGCAGCTCAAGGCGTACGAAGATCACCGGCGGCTTATCCGCATCGTCTGCGCCGAGCAGCATCGAGCCGATGTCCGGCAGCACTGGCAGCGGCTCTTGCTGCCGCTGCTGTCGGCCACGCCCACGGGGAGGGCGGATCGATGACGACCATTCGCTCTATCGTCGCGCAGATGAAGGTTGGCGTCGCGGCCACGCTCGTCGCGCTGGCGATCGGGGTGGTGAGTCAGATGGTGTGGGGTCCACTCTTCGGGCGCTACGGCTGGGATATCATCGCGGCCGGGATCATGATCTTCGCCGCGGTCGGCATCGCGATGCTCGAAGAGTTCGCCCGCCCCCAGAACCCCTACCGCCACCTCGACCCGCGCTTCAGCTACCTCGACGCTGCCCCGACCGGCTCGATGGCGAGTGGCGGCAGCGGCTGGCTCTGGAACGCCGCGCCGCTCGTGTTCGTCGCGGTGCTGATCGGGCTCGCGCACCTGCTGGGGTGAGGCGAGGTAGTCTCACTCCTCCCAGGCCACGCCCGGATCCAGCGGCCAGACTGGCCGGCGAACGCGCTGGAACGGGTAACGCAGGACGTTGGGGTTGGCCGCCCCGGGAGCATCGACTTCGATGATCTGCTCGGCGATCGGCTCGAAGTCGGCGCGGAAGTGGCCACGCGACTTCACGACCAGCAGCGGTTCCTCCTCCGGCACGACCCCGACCATCTTGAAGTAGCCTCGATCATTCGCCGCATGACGGATCGAAGTGACGACGAGCTTGAACCCATTCACCTCAATACACGCGCTCGGCCCGGAAGCTACTGTCTGTCCTCGCACGACCGGCCCGTGGCCGACGAAGAAGCCGTCGCTCAGCCGCGTCACCCGACCGCGCACCTCAAGCGGCTGGCCGTGCTCGGGCGGACCCACCTTCCCGCCGATC
>CALMXF010000433.1 GCA_937870985.1 uncultured Chloroflexota bacterium | reverse complement strand
ATCTACACTCTTTCCCTACACGACGCTCTTCCGATCTTGATCGTCCCGGCAATGTACCTGGCCAGGCGGTATCCGCTTGCGCCTCACGCCAACGAGCTCACCGATCTCGGGAAGCTCTCCGGCTACACCCATGCATCGTTCTGGCGTTTTGTCGTGATTCTGCTCGTCTGGTTCATCTGCTACACGGCCGGCATCCTCGTCGCCCGGCGTTGCGAGCAGCGCGCGGCGTTCGCGGTTACCCTGGTCGCGGCAGCGGTGGCCGGCCTGCTTCTGGTCACAATGTACCCGGTCAATGCCACCGACATGGCGATGTATGCCGCCCGGTCGAGATTATTCACGACGTACCATGTCGACCCGATTGCCGTCACACCCGACACGTTCTCGTCCGACCCGTGGATGAGGCTGGTAAGCCCGGAGTGGTCGGGGCACACGTCGCCGTATGGACCGCTCTGGACGCTGATCGCCGCGCCGATCACCTGGCTGGCGGGTGACAACCTCCTTCGTGCCCTCCTCGGGTTCAAGCTGTTGGCGTTCAACTGCTATCTCGCGACGGGTTGGCTGATTGCGAAAGCGTTCGCCGCGAGGCAGGACGCTCGGCCGGCAAGCGCCGCGCTCGTCTATCTCTGGAACCCGCTGGTCCTCTGGGAGGCTATCGGAAATGGACACAACGATGCGGTCGTTGCGCTGCTACTTGTCGCGGCCATGGCGGCCTGGCTGCGAGGACGACATCTCTGGGTCATCCCCGCGCTCGTTGCCGCGGTCTTGCTGAAGTACGTCGCGGTTATTCTGCTCCCGCTGGCGCTCGTGGCGGTCGTAACTGAGGCCAGGAAAAATGGCACATTGCGCCGCGTGCTGGCTGGATCGACGATCGTAAGCGTGGGGATCGTCGTGGTGGCGCTGGCGCCGTTCTACGACCTGGCGGCGATCCGTGAGAGCGTGCAGTCGCAGGGCGCGTTTTTCGCGACCTCTCCCGCATCGGTGGCAATCCACTGGCTCCAGAGCCGCGTTGCGGAGCAGACGGTGCTTCGTGCCGTCCAGGCAATCGGGCTCGCGGCTGTTGGGGCGACGATGCTCGTCTGGCTTCGACGCATCATCGCGCTACCAGCACGGCTGCCTCTCGCGGCATTCGAGGTGATCTTCGTATTCCTGCTGCTGGCGACAACCAACTTCCGAGGCTGGTATCTGATCTGGCTCGTGGCGCTGGCCGCTATGGCCGCCAGCAACTGGGCCGTCGCACGCTCCGTCGCATGGTCGGCCGGCGCGATGGCCGCATATCCACTCCTCATCTGGATCTGGGGCTGGAGAGGATACACCTTCACCCGTGTCGAGCTGATCGTCGTTGCTCTGATGTTCCTGCCGCCACTGACCGTATCAGCGGCGCAGGTTGCGACGTGGCTCTGGAACCAGCGCAATACCGCCGGCTCAGTTCGTCTCAGCCCGACGATTCCGGACGATACCGCCAACTGACGAACGCGAAGAGGGCGAAGAGCTCTGTCAGCCCCCAGAGCAACCCCCCAGCCACATCCGACGGCCAGTGCGCTCCGGAAGCGATCCGGCTGTAGCTCGTCGCGACGATCGCCGCTACAGCGAGCGCGCGAACGGCGAGCCGGATCCAGCGGGGTTTGAAAAGCGCCGGAGCAACACACCATACAACGCCGGCCAGCAACACGACGCCGGTAACATGCCCGCTCGGAAACCCATTGCCGCTGCTCTGCCGCAGGACATCAACTTGATCCGACGTGGGTCGAGGGCTGCCGATGATGAGCTTGAGCAACAGATTCAGCGGCCGCAGCAGGACAACGCCCGCGAATAGCCAGGCAACGTCCGGCCGGCCCCGGACGAAGAGCCAGATCGCAACGACCAACGCGACCGGGATCAGGACCGCCGATGACCCGACAACATGTCCGAATAGCTCGATCCAACGCGAGCCGGCAAACGGGTGACGCTGAACAGCGGCGGATATCCGCTGGTCCAGCGCAAACGTGCCGGGCCCGGCCGCCGCGATCGAGAGCGCGATTGCCAACAACAAACAGACAAACGCTGTTCCGCGGACCACGGAACAGCTGGGTGCATCTCTCATCTGGCCTCGCCACAACAGCCAACGACCGGGTCCGGTTGCAGCGCGGAGAGGGGATTGACCCTCCCCGCGCGGTAATCCGCTCAATCGTGCGCGACGACGGTGTCCCACGCCAGAGCGACGAGGTAGCGGGTGATCGTGACGATCGTGTTGAGGTCAATTGACTCGTTGATGTTGTGCGCGCCCGACTTGCTCGGGTCTGAATCCGGGTGGCCCGGCATGAACCCGTATGCGACGTTGCCCAGGGGACGGACAAAGCGCGAGTCGGTAAAGCCGACGGTCAGTCCGGGCACGAACTCGACATCGTCGCGGCCAATCGCATGCCGAGTAGCCGCCATCACGTGATCGGCCAGTTGGGAATCGTAAGTGGAAGCGTTGGAAATAGCCGTCTCGATGACCTCGACGCGAACACCGTCCAGGCCTGCCAGCAGCGATTCGATCTGCTGCTTGACGTAGGCTGCGCTCTGATGCGGCAGCGACCGGACGTCGCAGGTAATCAGGCAGTTCTCGGCGACCGAGTTCGACTTCACCCCTGCGTTGATCATCGTCGCGACGAGCGTCATCCGGCTGGCCGCGCGCAAGTAGGAGGCGAGGCTCGGGTTCGACTCGTCGATCTGAGCGAGGACCTGCTCCAGGTTCGCCGTCGTCACCGGCTCTCTGATGCCGGCCAGTGTCTCCAGGTTGCTGAAGGCAGCGTTGTCGACCGACACCTCTGGCTCGTAGCCCCGGATACGACGGGTGACTTCCTCGGCCTTGTAGATTGCGTTGTCCGCTTTCCATGGCTGCGAGGCGTGGAAACCGCGGCCGGTGACATGGATGTGGATCTCCATCCGGCCTTTTTCGCCAACGTTGATCGGGTAGATCAATCGACTCCCGGAGCGAATCGGCGCGCCGCCACCCTCGTTGACGGCGAAATCAGCCTCCATCAGCTCAGGATAGTGCTGGGCCATCCAGCCGAACCCGTAGGCGCCACCGGATTCCTCGTCGGAGCAAACCCCCAGCACAAGCTCGCCATTGAACCGCACGCCGGCCCGCTTGAGGATGATCATCGCCATTGTCTCGGCGGCGACGGTGGATTTCATGTCAGCCGCGCCGCGGCCCCAGAGCCGGCCCTCGTCGATCTCGCCGCCGAAGGGCGCGTGCGTCCACTGCGAAACGTCCTCGACCGGAACGACATCGATGTGGGACATCAGCAGCAGGCGCGGACGCCCGCCCGGCTCGCCGATGCGGGCGACAATGTTGCCGCGGTTCTCTCCGGGTGTGTAGATCGTCGAGTCAATTCCATCGCCTGCGAGCTTGTCGCGCAGCAGCTCGGCGGCCGGCAGCTCGTTCCCTGTGCGAGTTGTCCCGCTGCCATCGAACGGCACAATCGCCTCTGGATACTCCTCGCCTTCGGCAGGCTTGCCAGTTGGCGGCCAGGGTGGCTCGGCATTGCGTCCGGTGTTGACACTCGCAACCTGGACGAGCTGTTGTGTCAGCTCGACTACCTCGTCACGAGCGTCGTCCACCATCTTCAGCAGGTCATCAAGCGTCGGCATCTCTGGTTCCCCTCCCGGCATCCCCGGCACGGACAGGCGCCCTGCCCCACGATCCGCCGCACTCTAGACGGGATCGCGATGGCACGCAAGCCTGCGGGACAGCGAGAAAAGTCCTTCACGCCGTCATTCAGGAGCGGTGAGGCTCTGCCGAACCTCGGCCTGATAGGCCGCCTCACTCCCGATCCACACCTCGCCGTCGGCGTAGGCTTCCTTCTTCCAGATCGGGACGATCTCCTTGATCCGCTCGATACAGTAGGCGCAGGCTTCGAATCCCGCGCCCCGGTGGGCAGATGAGACGGCGATGACGACACTGGTTTCGCCGATCGCCAGCCGGCCGGTGCGATGCTCGACCGCGATCGCCAGCAACGGCCAGCGCTCGCGCATCTCGCCGCAGATCACACCCAGCACCTTCTCGGCAGCCTCGGCATACGCCTCGTAATCCAGCCAGAGGACAGGCCGGCCGCGCGCGTTGTCGCGGACAACCCCGGCAAACGTCACAATCGCACCCGCGCCAGCGTCGCTGACCCGAGACTCAAGTCTCCCCGCGTCGAGCTGCTCACTCGTGACGCGGACATGGTCATGGCTACCACCGGAGACGGGAGGGATGAAGGCGATCTCGTCGCCATCGGCCAGCACGTCGCCCCGCCCGACATACTCCTGATTTCGCATGACCATTGATGCGCGGAAGAGCGGCGCAATCTCGGGGTACTGACGCTCGACGTAGGCCAGCACATCGGCGACCGTGCTCCCCTCGGGCAGATCGGCCGATTGCTCGGACTCACCAATTCGCTCGCGGACAATCGCGAAATATCGTAACGACACCTTCATCAGAACTAACCTCCGAGCAACGGCGATCGGGCCAGCTGCATCCATCTCAGATGGTCAGGCGCCCGCTACGCCGACCGTCAACAGCGCGGCGAGCCAGGAAAGGCTCACGGGCCAGGCTCCTCATCGTGCTCATGGATGCCGGCCATCTCCCGGCTGAGCTCGGCCGCGAAGATAACGAGCGCGGCCGCCATGTAGATGAATGCCATGAAAGAGATCAACCCGCCAAGCGCCCCATAGACGGCATCGTAGTTTGCGAACTTGGCGACGTACCAGCTGAATCCGATCTTCAATACTTCAAACCCGACGGCAGCCAGCAGCGCTCCTGGCCACAGGTGGCGAATGTTCAGCGAATGGCTCGGCACCCATCGGTAGGCCAGAAGGAAGACGGCGAATGAGAGCAACGCCGGCAGAAGGAAGAATGCCAGTGACCAGGCCGAGCTGGACCAGACGAAATCGAAGCGCACGATCGACCTCGCGCGGATGAAGCTGAGCGTGATCGTCACGAGGGTCGAGGTCAGCAAGAGCAGCACCAGGACGATCATCGAGCCGAGATCAACAAGCCGGCTGGTGACAAGCGACCGTCGGGCTGGAGCGACGAATGCGCGATTCAGCGCCCGCCGGAGCGCGCCAAACATGCCACTCGCGGTCCAACCTGCCGCAACGATCGCGGTCAACGCAACGAGGCTACTCTCCGTGTTTGCGACGCTGGCAACCGCTTTCGCGACGGGCTCGTCCAGGTTAGCGTCTGCCGGCAACATGCCGAGAATACGGTCCGTAACCGTCTGTTGGAGCACGGGATCGCGGATCAGAAAGCCGAGGACCGCCACCGCAAAGATGACGAACGGCACGATCGAAAGCAAGGTGTAGAACGTGATCGCGGCGGCATAGATCGTGCCGTCATGGTCGAGAAAGTCGTTAGCGGCACGGTAGATCAGATTGGACTTCACGATACTGGCAGCCCGGTCGTAGGTCGTTCGGGCTTGACGCAGAAGATCCTGTCTGCGCATTTCGGAATACTACTCCCTGAGCCTGGCGCCGACGCGGCCCGCACCGACGATCCATCGCGACAATGGGCGAACTGCGCCCCGCCCTCGTATGTAAAGGATATCGCCCATGTCCGACCAATCATTCGCGCTCGAAGGTGGATCTTCTCTGGCGGTAAGCGAATCCGTGGTCATGCTCTCCGATGGAGAGCGCCTCACGCACGTCGATTGTAGCCAGATCACCGGCGTCAGTCGTGGAGGCGCCGAGCTGATCGTTACCCGTCGCGAAGAGGATCCACTCAGACTCCGCGCCGCCACGATCACTGACGCCCGCGCAATTGAGCAGGCCCTCGCGACATGTTGCGGGGTCAGCCCGCTTTATCGCAGACGGTGGAATCCGAATAGCGACTGAACAAGCGCAACCAGACCAGTGCCCCCGGCAGGACTCGAACCTGCGACATGCGGCTTAGAAGGCCGCCGTTCTATCCCCTGAACTACGAGGGCGACGACGCACGCGGGGCCGGCCGACGAAACGCCACCGGGACATGATTCTATCCCAGTTGACCAGGGCGCTCCGCACGACTGGTGGAAATCGGCAACCCGGAGTCGAGTATGCTCGTGTGGTGATGGTCCGGATCCGCTCCGCATGGAGATCACCCTCCAAATGATGTCGACAATGCGAAACCCACGGTTCTGGATCGGCATGCTCGTCAGCATCGTGGCGTTGGCTATCATCGCAAGCCGCGTAAACCGGCACGAGGTCGTCGAGGCTTTCCGCGACGCGAACTACTGGATGCTCATCCCGGCAGTAGCAATGTCGGTCGTCTCGCTTCTCCTACGTACCGCGCGCTGGCAAACACTATTCCACCCGCTGCGGCCTCCCGCAGGCCAACTGTTCGGCATCCAGATGGTTGGCTACACCGTGACCGCCGCTTTGCCACTACGGTTGGGCGATGTCGCGCGAGTCTATCTGGTCGGTCAGATGGATGGGATCAGCAAGGTTCGCGTGGCAGCAACCGTCATCATCGAGCGCGTGCTGGATGTCTCGACGATTATCATCATCCTGGCGGTACTGATTCCCTTCGTTCCTGTGCCGAATGAAGCCCGGATCGCAATGACGGTCGGCATCGTCGCTATCTCCGCCATCGGGCTGTCTATCGGTCTCAGCTGGACACGCCGCGACGCACTCCTCAATCTTCTGACACGCCGGACGAATGCGTCCAGCGGGCGTGTCTGGGCGCAAATCACACAACTATCCCGTTCGGCGATCGATGGATTTGGGGTCCTCGGTAGCTTTCGAGCGGCTTCAGTAGCCATCGGCTATTCGGTCGTGACGTGGCTTGCTGAGGGGATCGCACTCTGGGCGATGCTTCGCGCGTTCGGCTTGCCGAGCACGCCGACGGCGGCGCTATTCCTGTTGACAATGTCGGCGTTATCGATGGTGATCCCGTCGTCCCCCGGCTTCGTCGGCATCTACCACGCTGTGCTCGTGGAGTCGCTGGTGAGCGTCTACTACGCACCGCGCGGGCCGGCCGTATCGTTCGCGATCCTGACACACCTGGTTATGTTTGCTCCGCCGGTCATCTTCGGCGTCATCTATCTGATCAGAGAGAAAAGAATCTGGGACGAGCTGCTACGCTGGGGCCGAACCGGACGCGCGGACGATACTGGGCAGGAGCCGCCTGCCGCGCGACTACCCGGTTGATTCCTCGTCGACAGCCGGAGCAGTCTTGTTGCGCAACGACGCAGCGTAGTCAGCAAGATGACCCGAGAGCTGCTCGCCAAAGCCGGAGATCGTCACCATGGTCACCTTGGCCTTGCCGACGTTCGGCTGCACCAGGATCTCGGCGGTGACGCGCGGCAGCGAGCCCTCGCGACCACCCATGACGAACACCTGATTCGGCCGGCCGGTTCGCGCCGACCGGTAGCCGCGCTCGATGAAGAACGAGACAGCGCCATCAAGCACAGCGTCGGCCGGCTGGCGGGCAACTGCCTTGCGTTGGAACGTCGTCCGCGCCATCTCGGCCGATGCCAGCTCCCTGTCGGTCATAATGCGCTCCTTTGCATCCGGTGGCTCCGTGATTACACCTCAATCTTCCACGACTCTCCCGGAGCGAGGATCACACACTTCACGTTCGTCTGCTCCTCGACCTTCTTCCGGAACTCCTCGGGATCCTGCCGAATCGGAGGGAAGGTGTTGTAGTGACAGGGGATGACGACCTTCGGCCGGATGAACTTCACCGCCTTGACAGCGTCGTCCGGTCCCATCGTGAAGAAGTCGCCGATCGGCAGAACGGCAACATCGATGCCCTCGTCACCGACGAGTTGCATGTCCAGGAACAGCGCGGTATCCCCGGCGAAGTAGATCGTCTTGCCGCCGAACCGGACGATCAGGCCGCACGGTTGTCCCAACGGGCCGCCCTCGGAATGCGTCGATGTGTGCCACGCCGGTGTGAGCTTGACGGTTCCACCAGGAAACGCCGCCGTGCCGCCGTAATTCGGGGTAATCGTCTCGCACCCCTTGCCGGCAAGATACCCACTCAGCTCGACCTGCGCCACAACCGGACAGCCGGTCATGTCAGCCAGCTTGACGGTGTCGCCAACATGATCGTCATGGGCATGGGTCAGGAGGATTGCGTCCGGTCGGATGTCCTCCGCGCGCACCGTCGCCGCCGGGTTGCCGGTGATAAACGGGTCGATAGCGATGAGCTTGCCCTCGGACTCGACAGTGAATGCCGAATGCCCGATGAACCGCAACGTCACCTCAGGCGCTGGCTGATCCGGTTTGTCTGCTGTCATGGCATACCCCTTCTCGTGTCGGAGAAAGCAACCTCACCGCTCGAATACAACTCGCCCGCCGGACATCGTCAGGTCGACCTGAACTTCGTGCAGCTCCTCCGGCGCGATCGCCTTCGGGTCGCGGTCGAGCACGATGATGTCGGCCAGCTTGCCCGGCGTCAGGTTACCCTTGATCCCCTCTTCAAACGAGCCTCGCGCCCCATTGAGCGTGTACATCTCCAACGCCTCAGCAACGGATACGCCCTGCTCGGGGCCGACCTTGTCGCCATCCAGCGTCAGACGCGTTACCGCAGCACGGATGCCAACCCACGGATCGGCCGGTGTGACCGGCGCGTCGGACGAGCCGATCGTCAGGATGCCGCGGTCGATCCAGTCCCGCGCCGGATAAGCCAGCTCCAGCCACTGCCTCGAGAAGTTCCGGATATACGAGTCGCCGAGGTAGTGAATGAATGATGGTTGCGGGACGGCGACGAGCTTGAGCGCGACCATCCGGTCGAGCAGGTCCTCGCGCATCATCCCACAGTGCTCGATCCGCCAGCGAGCGTCCTCCTGCGGATGCGCGGCGAGCGCCTTCCCCATCGCGTCGATAATCATCTCGATCGCACGGTCGCCGATGGCGTGAGCACAGCACTGGAAGCCGGCCGCAGCAGCGCGCATGAATCGGTCATCGAGCTCCGCCTGGGTATAGACCTGGATGCCGAAGTTGTCCGGCTGGTCGGGGTACGGGATCGACATGGCCGCCGTGCGACCACCACCGGAGCCGTCCTGGAACACCTTGGCCGGCCCGATGCGCAGCCACTCGTCGCCGAAGCCGGTCTTGATGCCGAGCGCGGCGAGATCGTCGAGTGTGTCGTCGATCAACATCATCGTGTAGGTGCGAACGGGCAGCTCACCCGCGTTTCGCAGCTCCTGATAGGCCAACAGCTCTTCGGAGCGGCGGATGCTAGCATCGACCCACGAGGTGATGCCCATCGAGAGGTACTTCTGGCCCGCGACAACGAGGTTGCGTTTGATTTCGTCCTTCGTCGGCTCAGCAATGAGATCCAGAACGAGCCGCTGTGCGGTCTCGCGCAGCACGCCGGTCGGCTCGCCGCTGCCGTCGTGGTCGATCTCGCCGCCTTGTGGATTCGGCGTGTCGCTGGTGATCCCTGCCAAACGCAATGCCGCACTGGAGGCGACGCCAATGTGGCCACAGGTGCGCGTCAGGTAGGCCGGCCGGCCGCCAACAACGGCATCGAGGACGTGCCGCGTCGGGTGCCGCATCTCGGCGACGCGTGTGTCGTCGTAGCCCCAGCCACGCACCCAGACGTTGGGCGCAGCGCTCGTTGCGGCCACGCCGAAGCGCCCCATGATCTCGGCAATCGACGAGACCGACTGCGCGGTCGCATCCACCAACTGGAGATTCTCGCCGTAGGACGGCGGGTGGCAGTGGTTATCGTTCAACCCTGGCATCAGCACGCGCCCGCCGAGGTCGATGACCTTCGTGTTCGGCCCCGTCAGACCGGCGACGTCATCGGCGCTGCCGACAGCGAGGACGCGATCGCCGAGGATGGCGACCGCCTCCGCGCGCGGCATGGCGCGATCGACGGTGTAGACGATTCCGTTCGTGAAGATGATGTCTGCTGGCATTGGAGTTGGCCCTCACCCCCCTGCCCCCTCTCCCAACGTTGGGAGAGGGGGTGTTATGTCGCTACGTCTGTGGCTCTCGCTTGCCGCCCCTGGATGCTGCAGTCAGGATGGCATCCAGGACGGCAGCGTGTTCGTGGATCACCGCATCGTTGCTGAAGCGTACGACGTGATAGCCGTAGTGTTCGATCTGTTCCGTACGAGTCGCGTCGTATTCTCGTTGGTCCTTATGGACCTCTCCATCTACCTCAATGATCAGTCGGATTTCGGGACAGCAGAAGTCAACGATATACGGACCCAGTGGATGCTGGCGACGGAACTTCAGACCGGCGAGACGACGGGCGCGAAGACTCTCCCACAACAGCGCCTCGGCAGGCGTCATATGCTGCCGGAGCACACGCGCCATCCCGTCGCCCTCGCGACGCGTCCCGCGTATTCTGCCGCTCGTCGTCTCACGCCTGTCCATGCGTCGGACTGTCTCCTGCGTACTCCCCCTCTCCCAGCATTGGGAGAGGGGGTCGGGGGGTGAGGGCCTTTACCGGCTATACACCACCCGCCCGTCAGCGACGGTCATGTCGACCTGAACACCGCCGACGGCGCCGGGATCGACCTTCGACAGGTCTGTCTCGAAGACGACGGCATCGCCCACTTTGCCGGGAGCAAACGAACCCTTGATGTCCTCCTCGAATGAGGCATACGCGCCGTTCCAGGTGTAGGCGCGGACAGCCTCTTCCAGCGAGATCGACTCCTCTGGCCAGACTAGCTCGCCGTCAGCGGTGCGTCGGGTCATCATCGTCTGCAGACCCAGCACGGCGCTGATGTCGACGACGGGCGCATCGGTCGAGGCTGCGGCAACGATGCCGTGCTCGTAGAAGGTGTTCATCCCATAGGCGTAGCGGATGCGATCGCGGCCGAGATTCTGGAGATAGGCGTCCTTGAAGGCGTAGAGGAATGTCGTGCCAGGGATCGGCACTGCCCCAACGTGCTTGATCCGCTGGACGAGGTCGTAGTCGATGATCGAACAATGCTCGATGCGATGGCGATGGTCGGCGCGCGGCGCTTCGGCCAGCGCCTCCTCGTAGGCGTCGAGCAGCAAAGAGATCGCGGCATCACCGATCGCGTGGGCGCAGCACTGGAAGCCGGCCTTATGCGCCTTGATGAAGCGCTGCTTGACCGCGTCGAGATCATCATCCATCCACAGTCCGAGGTTGCTCTCCTCGCCAACGTATGGCTGTGACATTCGGGCCGTGCGCCCGCCGATCGACCCGTCGATGAAGAACTTCGCCGGCCCAATCCGCAACCACTCGTCGCCGAAGCCGGTCTTGATCCCAAGCGAGATCAGATGATCGAGCGTTTCGTCGATCATCATCATCAGGTAGGTGCGCAGCGGAAGCCGGCCCTCCTGCTGAAGCTCGATGTACGCTCGCATGTGCTCCGGCGTGTGAACGCCCGCTTCGGCCCAGCTGGTCACCCCTTTGGAGAGGTAGTCGGCGCCGGCCAGCAACAGGTACTCCTTGATCTGCTCGGTCGTCGGCGCCGGAATCTGCTCCTGGATCATCTGCAACGCAGCCTCGCGGACGACGCCAGTCGGCTCGCCGTGCTCGTCGCGGTCGATCGTGCCGCCCGGAGGATCGGCAGTATTGCGGTCGATGCCGGCCAGCGCCAATGCCCGCGAGTTGGCGACGCCGATATGGCCACAGGCGCGGACGACGACGACGGGATTATCCGACGACACGGGATCGAGGTCGTGGCGGGTCGGGTGGCGCTGGTCGCTCAGTCGGGCCTGGT
>CALMXF010000432.1 GCA_937870985.1 uncultured Chloroflexota bacterium | reverse complement strand
CCCAGCCTGCTGGCCAGGTTCTACGAGGTGTCGCACGGTACGGTGACTTTCGATGGCATCGATGTGCGCACGATCGAGATCGGAAGCTTGCGGCGAAACGTCGGGTTCGTGCTTCAGGAGACGTTTCTGTTCTCCTCGACCATCCATGACAACATCGCGTTCGGCAACCCGACCGCATCACGCGCAGAGGTTGAGACGGCGGCTCGAATCGCGCAGGCCTACGCGTTCATTAGCGAGATGCCAGACGGGTTTGACACTCGGCTCGGCGAACGCGGTGTGTCACTTTCCGGCGGCCAACGACAGCGCGTCGCAATCGCACGGGCAATCTGCGCTAATCCGCGCGTCCTCGTCTTCGACGACGCGACATCCAGTGTCGACACTCAGACTGAATACGAGCTTCAGCAGGCTCTCGCGCGTGCGATGGCCGGTCGCACGACGTTCATCATCGCCCAGCGTGTCTCCAGTCTGAAGGAAGCCGACGAGATACTCGTCTTTGACGATGGGAGCATCGTCGAACGCGGGACACACCAGGGACTCATCGCGCAGGATGGCCACTATGCCCGTCTGTACGAGCTGCAGCTCAAGGATCAGGAGGAGTTCGTCACTGCGGCCGATTAGGCCGAGCGGGCGATAGCCATGTACCAAGCGACAGATCCTGACGATCTCCTCGGCAGAGCGTACGACAGCCGGATAACACGACGCCTCATCTCCCAGGTCGGGCCGTACAAACGCCCCGCAGTAATTGCGGTGGCGCTGATCCTGATCGTCACCTTCCTGGAGCTATCGATCCCGTTTATGTTCGGGCTCGCGGTCGACATCGTCACCAACGCGATTAGTGGGACGACTGGGCGCACGTTTTTCGGCCACACGGGTGCCACTGGGCTGAATCTGCTCGGCGCAGCATTCCTCGTCGTGCTGGTGCTTCGGTTTCTTGCAAGCTACTTCGAGATGTTCCTCATGGGCAAGGTCGGTCAGCGCATTGTGTACGACCTGCGCTCGTCGATGTTTGCTCGTATCCAACGACTCGGTATTCGATATATCGACCGCCGCGGTGTCGGGTCGATCATGTCGCGGATCCAGAACGATGTCTCCGTCATCGACCAGCTGTTCTCCGACGGTCTCGTCGACATCCTCTCTCAGGTGGCGCTGCTGGTGGGGATCATCGTCCTCATGTGGATGACGAACTGGCAACTGGCGCTGGTCTCGTTCGCGCTGCTGCCCGTCATGGTCGTGCTGATGGTGTTCTGGCGTCGGAAGGCTATCCTGACGTACCGCACGACCCGAATCACGATCGGCCGCGTGAACGCGTTCCTTGCCGAGAATATCGCCGGTATGCGAGTGATCCAGTCATTTACCCGTGAGCCGCGCAATCTGAAGACGTTCACCGGCATCAACGACGAGAACCTCGACGCCAACATCGATGCGGCGCGGTTGTCCGCATTCCTCTTTCCGTTCGTCACCTTCATCGAATACGTGACGATTGCGCTTGTGTTGTATGTCGGTGGGCGGATGGTCGGCGGCGTCGCCTTCACCGTCGGGGAGCTCGTCACATTCGTCGCCTACGTCGGGCGCTTCTACGATCCGATTAACCAGCTGTCACAGGCCTACAACACGCTCCAGGCGGCAACCGCTGCGGGTGAGCGGATTTACACGATTCTCGATACCGAGAGCGAGATCACCGACGCTCCAAACGCGGTCGTGCTTCCGCGCATTGAAGGACACGTTGTCTTCGATAGCGTCCGGTTCGGCTACGAAGAGGCCGAGGTGCTGCACGATATCAACCTCGATGTCCAGCCAGGCGAGTCCATCGCATTCGTTGGGGAGACTGGCGCCGGCAAGTCGTCGATGATCAACCTGCTGACACGTTTCTACGACGTGCGAGACGGCGCAATCCGCATCGACGGACACGACCTCCGCGATGTCACGCAGGAGTCACTCCGCTCCCAGCTGGGTGTTGTCCCGCAAGACACCTTCCTGTTCGCCGGCACCATTCGCGACAACATCCTGTTCGCTCGCCCGGACGCATCCGAAGAAGAGATGATTGCCACAGCGAAGGCGGTCGGCGCGCACGACTTCATCGTCAACCTTCCCGGTGGATACGACGCCGAGGTCCACGAGCGAGGAGCAACACTCTCAGTCGGTCAACGTCAGCTACTTTCCTTTGCCCGCGCGCTCATTTCCGATCCGCGGATCATCATTCTCGATGAGGCAACATCCAGCGTCGATACGGAAACCGAGCTCATTATTCAGGGCGCGTTGCACACACTACTCGCCAACCGGACATCGTTCATGATCGCTCACCGGCTATCGACGATCCGTGAGGCCAGTCGAGTTGTCGTCCTCGATCACGGACGGGTCATCGAAATCGGCTCCCATGACGAACTGCTTGAGCGACAGGGCGCTTATCACAAGCTCTATACGATGCAGTTCCGTACTACGGCCGCCGCCGCCGACTAGCGACGACCTGGTCGCGACAGAGTGACGCGAAGGTAAACTCAGACCCCCATGCCCAGTGATAGCTGAATAGCGGGAAGAGATGTCACGTCGGTGCGCTCGAATCGGTCGAGCACGCCGACCGGCGTCGCATACCCTGCCAACGCAATCGCCTCGCGAGCGCTGGCAAGAGCAATCGCGGCCGAGTTGTTCTTGTCCGACAGGTGAGCCAGCCAGATCGCCCTCGTGCGAGCAGTTGTGAGGGAAACCAGGGCAGCGGCGCAATCATCATTGCTCAGGTGACCGGTCGGGCTTTCGATACGTCGCTTCAATCGGGCAGGGTAGGGGCCGGATCGAAGCATCCGGCGGTCGTAGTTTGATTCAAGCACGATGATATCGGCGTCACGTATGGCGTCGACCACCGACTCCCCGACGTAGCCCAGATCGGTGAAAATCGCGATTCGGGTCTTGCCGTCGTCAATGACGAAGCCACACGGTTCAGCCGCATCGTGGGACACGGACACGAACCGGATCTCGACCCCTGCTTCGGCGAAACGTTCGCCGGCCGACCGTGGGCTGAAGGGTCGCTCCGAACGAATCGCCTGGAATGTGCCGCGCGTCGTGACGATCGGGCTGCCGGTGCGTCGGGCAATCGAATCAACCGACCGGATATGGTCGATATGTTCGTGACTTACGATGATTGCGGAGAGCCGGTCGTGAACGTCGAAGTCGCGGAGCGCGGCCTGGATCGTCCGGACTCCGACACCGCAATCAATGAGCATCGCCGCGTTACCGGTGTCGAGAAGAAAGCCGTTGCCGCTGCTGCCAGAGCCCAGCGAGACGAGTCGCATCATGCTCCCGGCGGCGGCGCGAAGATCGCTCGCCCGACTCGCACGATCGTTGCGCCCTCCTCGACGGCCACCTCGTAGTCGTTCGTCATCCCCATCGACAGGTCCGCCAGGTTGGAACCCGGGAAGTCACGCTTCAGGCGGTCGCGAAGCTGCCGTAATTCGGCGAACACCGGGCGAGCTTCTTCCGGTGTCGCAGTCAAAGGCGCCATCGTCATCAACCCACGCAGCTCGAGGTTCTTACGGGCCAGCACCGCCTCAACCATGGCTGCCGCGTCATCAGGGTCGCATCCGTGCTTCTGCTCCTCGCGGGCCACATTCACTTGCAGGAGGATCGGCTGGGTCACACTAGCAGCCTCGCATCGTGCCTGGAGAGCATCGACCAGCGAGAGCCGGTCGACTGAGTGGATGAGCTGGAATCGCCCAACTGCGTGACGCACCTTGTTGGTCTGCAAGCTGCCGATCAGATGAAGCACCAGGTCGTCGGGCGAGTCCTCGAACTTGACGAGGGCGTCCTGGATACGATTCTCGCCGAAATGACGCATGCCGGCCGCGTATGCCGCGTCGACGTCCGCCCGGCCAACGGTCTTGCTCACTCCGACGAGCGTAATCTCGCTGGGATCGCGGCCGGCCCGCTCGGCGGCGAGCGTGATTCGCCCCTCGACCGCAGCAATTCGCGCGGCGATGTCGGTGATGATTGATGTCACGGTCGGCCCCTCTCGGACAACTTCGCCACCATTAGCATACGACCAGCCATCGCCACGCCACGCGCCGCAGCGCGATAGGAGAAGAATCGGTCGATCTGGCAGCGAACACAAACGCCGCTGATTTCGACATTGCCCTCAGCGACACCCACCGAGGCGAGCGCCCGCATATTGGCGGCCCAGAGATCGAAGTGCGTTCCGCCGGAGGAGATGGCCTCGCCATTCGGGTCCAGGCCACTGGCGCGCCAGGCATCGGCTACCTCCACGCCAACCTCGTAGCAACACGGGCCGATCGACGGACCGATACCGACGAGAAGATCTGCTGGGCTGGATCCGAACGCATCGCGCATAGTCTCGACTGCCGCCGGGGCAATGCCGGCCACCGTGCCGCGCCAGCCAGCATGGACGACGCCGACCGCGTGCCTGACAGGGTCGTAGAGAACGAGCGGGACACAATCGGCGACGATGACTCCTAGCGCGACCGAGGGATCGGCCGTGACCAGAGCATCTGTCGCCGGGAAGCCGTCGAACGCGGGATATCGGCCACGTCCACGACTATCACGGTCGACGATTTCGACTCGTGAGCCGTGCGTTTGCCGGCCAATCGTCAGCGACGCGGGCTCGATCGATACGTCGTTCAGAAAGGCAGTCCGGTTGGCCTCGATGATCTCGGCAGTCGTTCCCCGGCCATGGCCCACATCGCCGTCGTGGCCGTCACCACGACGGCGGCCACTCATGCCGTGGGCAATCGGTTGCTCGGCGAGTGATGTGAACCGGAAGGCGACGCGCCCGTTGGAGCTCATCTCTCCTCCGTCGCAGCGCGCAGGATGATCTGATCGACGACAAGCTCGACCGGGGCCAGGTCGTCGGTGAAGACGCGGTCATGACCTGTCCATTCGCGGATATTACCCGTCTCGATCGCGATATCGCCGACCTGGCGAATCAGAGATCCTTCAGGAATATTCGCGATATTCGCTGCGAAGCTGGCGATGTCGGTCGGCTGCTTGGTGGCGATTACCATGCTGTTGGTGAACCGTGCGACATCGATGATGTAGACGTTCGGGAAGACCGACGCCATCGTCGAGGCCATGACATCGACCAGGCGGAAGTCGGTCGTCGTGCGGCCGGCGTTCAGCACGACCACGCCATCGTCGTTCAGATGGTCGCTCGCCGACTGAAAGAACTCCCGGGTCGTCAGGTGAAACGGAATGTACGGCTGACGGTACGCGTCTACACCAATAACGTCGTACTTCTTTTCGCTGCGGCTCAGGTAGTAGCGGCCATCATCGACGACGACGTTGAGGTTCGGTTCGTTCATGTTGAAGAACTTGCGGCCAATTTCGACAATCTCGCCATCGATCTCAACCCCGTCAATCGGTATTGGACCGTATGCGGCGGTGAACTGCTGGGCCACCGTGCCAGCGGCAAGGCCGACCAGGAGCAGACTGTTAACATCGTCGGGGGTCGCGTTGGCGTTGAAGTAGGAACCGACCATGAAGTAGTCCCACGGGCCACCCGTCAACTCCCGGTTGGGTGAATAGATCGAGTGGGTGGCGTGACCCTCGTTGAGAGCCAGCCGGGTCTCGTCCTGATACTGAATCACCTGAACGTAGTTGTAGCGCGTCTCCGCCTCGTAGATGACCCGGCCATATTCAGGGGGACGAATCAGGCCGGCCGGCTGAATCACCGGGACCAGCGCCACGACGAGCAACATCGCCACTGACAGCGCGACTTCACGGACCGCCGGGACCGCCGCTAACGCCAGCAGCGACGGGATGAGCATCGCCAACGCAAGAATAAGGAATGTCGTTCGGGTTCCAAACACCGGAATCAGAAGAAACGTCGGCAGGAAGCTTCCGATGATCGAGCCGACCGTCGAGAGCGCGTACAGCGATCCGGCGGTGTTACCGGCGGCGGCGACATCGTCGAGCCGTAAACGGACGGCGAACGGCGAGACACAACCGAGCAACGTCACCGGGACCGCGAAGAGCAACATCGTTCCAAGCAACGACCCGTAGAACGCGCCAACCGACACGTTGTCGAACGCAGCCAGCGAGATCTCGAGAATTGGCCGTGACAGCATCGGAATGAAGGCCACACTGAACCCGGCAACAGCCGTCAGTGTGTACAGAACCGCGGGCTCAGGGTAGCGATCGGCGATCTTGCCTCCGAGGAAGTAGCCGATCG
The DNA here is from genome assembly GCA_937870985.1 of uncultured Chloroflexota bacterium. Lineage (GTDB taxonomy): Bacteria > Chloroflexota > Chloroflexia > Thermomicrobiales > CFX8 > JAMLIA01. Next base: position 5,456 of record CALMXF010000432.1, on the reverse strand, counting down.
TCAGATAGAGGAGCGTCAGGCCAATCAGGTTTGCCCAAATGAAGGTCGACGACCCGAAATACGGGCCAACCAGACGGGAGGCGCTCGTCTCGACGGCAATACTGCAGATGCCACCGACGAAGACAATCGTCGATAGCACGGCAGCCCGCGGATCGAGCCAGGCCGGCCGGCGGTGAGAAATACTGTGTGATGCGGATACCACGCGCTAGTAGCTCTCCAGATCGATCGGCACGTCGATGATTACCGGCATGTCGCTCGACTTCGATCGTTCCAGCGCCGAGGTCAACTCCTCCGGTGAATTCGCGCGAATGCCTTCGATTCCATATGCCTCGGCAAGCTTGACGTAATCCGGATTCACGAGATCGACCGCAACGTAACGGCCAGGGTAGGTGCGGCGCTGCGCAACCTTGACAGCGCTATGGGTCGCGTCATTGAAGATCACCATCGTCACTGGAATACGGTGATGGACTGCCGCGCCGATCTCCTCCATCGTGAACTGGAAGCCGCCATCTCCAGTCATCGAGACGACCTGCTTGTCCGGGCAGGCGACTTTCGCGCCTATCGCGGTGGGCATCGCCGACCCAAGCGTCCCGAAGCCACGTGGGAACGTGTAGGTGCGTGGCTCATAGATCGGGAAGTAGCGGACCCCTTCGTACGCCATCATCGTCATATCGTTGCAGAGGATGGCGTCGCGATCCATCCCGGCCCGCAATGCATCGATGTACTGAACGTAGCCTGCTGTCCTTACATCTGCCGGCTCCTGAAGCCGGTCGCGGACTTGCGCGACAGTGCGCTCGTCCCAACGATGCTTTGGCAGCGAGCCGGCGTCGACTTTGGCGAGCAGCTGGTCGAGCGTCGCGGCCGCATCGGCGACGATACTGACGGTCGTATCGTAGCGCTTGCCATGCTCCGACGGGTCGATGTCGATGTGAATGATGTTGGCTGGCAGCGGCATCGTCGCCTCACCAGTGGTGCGCACGCCAAGCCCACTCCCGACAACAATAGCCAGATCGCTACCACGCATGATCTCCGTCGTCGGGTTGTCGGCGGTCCAGCGGTATCCGAACGAACCGACAGCGTAGGGATGATCCTCCGGAATTGCTCCCTTGCCCATCAACGACATAACAACCGGAGCGCCAAGCGCCTCGGCGAGTCGGGTGACGCGAGCAGATGCCTCAATCGACACCGCGCCGCCGCCGGCGAAGATCATCACGTTCGAGGCGCTGGCAATGAGCGTTGCCGCGTGTTCGATCTCCGCGGAGATATCGACGGCCGGCGCCACCGGAGCAGCGACGATCTCCCCGAGGTCGAGCTCTTCGGCCATGACATCGATCGGCACCTCCAGATAGACCGGCCGAGGTCTGCCTGTGCCAAGCGCTGCGAATGCTTCGTTCATCGCAGCCGGAATCTCGGCGGCGTTCATCACACGCTTCGCCCACTTGACGAACGGTCGCATCACCGACATCTGGTCGGTGATCTCGTGCAGGTTGCCTTCGAGGCTGTCGAGATATTTGCGCTCGAGGTTCGTCGCGATAATGAAGATGTTCGACGAGTCGGCAAACGCTTCACCCACCGCGGTCGCGACGTTCGTAACGCCGGGACCGGTAACGATCAGCGCGATACCCGGCTTCCCGGTCGTCCGGTAGTAGCCGTCGGCCATGAACCCGGCGCCCTGCTCGTGCCGCGCGAGAATATTGGTAATCGTCGGGTGGTCGATGAGGACATCGTAGAGGTCCAGGTTATGCACACCGGGAATCCCGAAAACCGTGTCGACGCCGTTTGCCTCTAACGCCTGCATGATCGCGACGCCGCCGCGCACACGGCTTCCAACAGAGATCGTCATCGTCTTCGGTTCCTCCCGGCCTTGTATCGATCCGCGCATACTACCCGGACAAGTATATGCAGCGTCGTCGCTACAGGTACGATAGGCGCGATTGGGAGGGGCGTCGATGCGGACGATCTGTGTATTCTGCGGCGCCAGATCGGGTGTGGATCCGCGGTATTCGGAAACGGCGAGCAATCTCGGAGAGCTGATCGCAACATCCGGACGGCGACTGGTTTTCGGCGGGGGCGACATCGGGCTGATGGGCGCTGTGTCCGCGGCTGCCCATGCGTCGGGTGGCGCAGTTGTCGGCGTCATACCGGCGTCACTGATCGACCGGGAGCTGGAACGCTCGCCAGAGATCGCGCTGCGGGTCGTTCGGACGATGCACGAGCGCAAAGCGATGATGGTCGAGCTATCGGATGGCTTCGTCGCGTTGCCCGGCGGCTTCGGCACGCTCGACGAGCTCTTCGAGATCCTCACCTGGTCTCAGCTCGGCATCCATCGCAAGCCGGTCGGGCTGCTGAATTCGGGCGGCTTCTACGATCGGTTGCTGGCGTTTCTGGATAGCCTTGTCGCCGATGGATTTCTGCTGGGTGGCCACCACGAGCTGTTGATCGTCGATGACGATCCTGCCAGCCTCCTGGATCGGATGGACCGGTGGGTCGCGCCGGATCTGGCGAGGTGGGCGGATCTCGATGATGTCTGACTCAAAGCGCGTTGCGCTTGATATTCCTCATATGCGTACAAGAACCGTTATCCGCAATATGATGATCGGCGAGCTCCCCTGATCGCAGATGCCCACCGAGGTCGACACTGATTGCCAATGAGAGTGAGATGATGCTGTGAACGCGACGGAATCGAGCCTGTTGGTTGCGGCCGATGGGGACATCGTCACCTGGACTCTGAATCGGCCGGCTGTCCGCAACGCGGTGAATCTGGCATTGCTGGAGTTGCTCGACGCTGAGCTCGACGCGCTTCGCCGAAATCCGCCCCGCGTCCTGATCCTCGGCGCGACCGCGCCCGGGTTCTGCGCAGGGATCGACCTCAAGGAGTCACGTGACGCGACCGCTGAGTTCGCCCATGTCCGAGTCACGTTGATGCATCAAGTGCTGGACAAGCTGCGGCGCTTTCCATCTCCGGTTATCACGGCGATCGACGGGGCCTGCGCAGGTCTCGGGGCCGAGTTGGCTATTTCGGGAGACCTGCGAGTGGCATCGCCGACATCCAGATTCGGCTATCCAGAGCCACGCGTCGCCGTTCCGTCGCCGTCTCACCACTTGATCTCGCTGGTCGGGCTGGCCCGTGCCCAGGATCTTCTGCTCACCGCTCGCTGGGTTCCGGCGCCAGAAGCGGAGAGCTTCGGGATCGTTTCGAGAATCGCGGTCGACGCCGACACTGCTGCCCAGGAGCTTGCCGCGCAAGTCGCAAAGCTTGCGCCGCGCTCACTTATGTTAACTAAGGAGAATATGAACCTGAGCATCCGCGCCGGAGCTGAAGCAGCGTCCCGCCATCATATCGATGGCGTCACGAGCTCGGCATGGACAAGTGACCGCGCCGAGGCACTGGCGGCGTTCGCCGAGCGGCGCGAGCCATCGTTCACTGGATCTTGACGGGAAGGAAGAATAAGTCGTGAGTGGACCACTAGCCGGCATCCGCGTCCTGGAGCTGAGCCGGCATCTTGCAGGCCCGTTCGCGTCGATGACCCTCGGAGACCTCGGCGCCGATGTCATCAAGGTCGAGCCGCGCATCCGTGGCGACGATACCCGTGGCTATCCACCTTTCTGGAACGGTGAGAGCACGTACTACCTGAGCGCCAACCGCAACAAGCGGAGCATCACGCTCGATCTCGGCACAACTGAAGGCCAGGAGGTGGCGCGCGCGCTCGTTGTGAAGTCGGACATTCTGATCGAGAACTTCCGGCCCGGCACAACCGAGCGTTGGGGCCTCGGGTACGAGCACCTTCGTGAGATCAACCCGCGGCTGATCTATTGCGCCATCTCGGCGGTCGGGAGCAATGGCCCCGATCGCGATCGGGCAGGCGTCGACTTACTGATGCAGGCATACGCGGGGCTGATGAGCATTACGGGCGACGAACACGGAGCGCCGGTGCGAGTCGGAACGTCGGTCGTCGACCTGACGGCGGGAGCGAACGCTGTCCAGGGTATCCTCGCGGCGCTGTACATTCGGGAACGCACGGGACAGGGTCAACGAGTCGAGAGCTCTCTTCTGGAAGGGCAGATCTCCTGGCTTACGTATCACGCCGTTGCCTACCTCGCTTCTGGTGAAGTCCCCGGCCGGCTTGGCTCGTTTCACGCCAGCGTTGCCCCATATGGTGCGTTCCCGACCGGAGATGGGTATCTCGTCGTCGCCGTCGCAACCGATGCCCTCTGGAGACGATTCTGCGGCGCGATCGAGCAGCCGGATCTCGTCACTGACCCCCGCTTCGCCACCAACATCGACCGTTGCGCCAATCGAGACGCGCTCCACCAGACGCTTGTGCCGATCCTCGCGGCGCGTGGCGCAGTTGATTGGGCCGTGGCGATGGATGCTGCGGGAGTGCCGTGCAGCCCGGTCAACTCAATCGACACGGTTCTCGGTCTGCCCCAGTCCCAGTATCGCGAGATGGTTGTCGATATTCCTCGGGCGGATTTACCGGGGCTTCGCCTGCCGGGCGTTGCGATAAAGCTGTCAGATACACCCGGCAGCGTCAGGACGCCGCCGCCGCGGCTGGGGGAACATACCGACGAAGTCCTCACCGAGCTGGGATACGACGGCGAGAGGATATCGAGCTTGCGGGAAAAGAACGTCGTCTGACCGGCTATTGAAAGGTCACGGCGCCACCGCGACGGCCGCGCCACCAGTCAGCCGCGTTCATCTCCTTCTTGCCGGCCGGCTGAACACGCGCGAGGCGCAACATGCCCTGACCTGTCTGTGTCATGACATCACCGCCGACGACCACGATTTCTCCGGGACTGTTGTCGACGTCGCTGGCAACAACGACGCTCGCCGCGGTGACACGGAAGCGCTCGCCGTCGATGGTTGTCCAGGCCACTGGCCACGGATCGGCGGCGCGGATCAGCCGCTCGATTTCGACCGCCGGCCGCGACCAGTCGATCCGCGCATCGTCCGTTGTCCACTCACGGGTGAACGTCGCCGCGGCATGATCCTGCTCGATCGGGACACGGGTCCCACGCGCGTAACCGAGCGCGATCGCCGGAATCATCTCAGCGGCGAGCTCGGCAAGACGGATGGACAGCGAACCCGTCACATCGTCGCGCGCAACACCGATCGCGCATTGGGCCACGAGCGGGCCGGCGTCAAGCTTACGAACCAGCTTCATGATCGAGACACCTGTCACCGGGTCGCCGTTGAGAATCGCGGCAGGGATTGGTGACGCGCCCCGGTATTTCGGCAGGAGTGACGGGTGGACATTCAGACAGCCCAGTGGCGCGATCTCCAACATCGGCTTGCGCAGAATCTCGCCGAAGGCGACCACCACCAGCAGGTCGGGCTCGGACTGACGGATGCGATCGAGCGCCACGGGATCACGGAGCGTCTCAGGTTGAATGACATCGATACCGAGCGCGTCCGCCGCGAGGCGCACCGGTGGCGGAGTCAACCGCCGGCCCCG
>CALMXF010000431.1 GCA_937870985.1 uncultured Chloroflexota bacterium | reverse complement strand
TGCGGCAACCACGGCGCGAACGCCGCCACCAGCGATAACTCCGGTGCCCGGAGAGGCGGGACGCAGCAGCACGCGCGACGCGCCGAACTTGACCTCGATCTCATGCGGAATCGTGTTGCCTTCCAGCGGCACCGTGATCATGCTCCGCTTGGCCGCCTCGACCCCCTTGCGGATGGACTCCGGAACCTCTCCGGCTTTGCCCATCCCAACGCCAACACGCCCACGTCCATCACCAACCACGACGACGCTGCTGAAGGAAAACCGGCGGCCGCCCTTCACAACTTTCGAGACGCGATTGATCTGGACGACGCGCTCCTGAAATTCACCTGCCTCGTCGCCCCGCGACTGGCCTCCTCGACGTCTATCCATCATCCTGTCCTGACTGCCCCTATCCCGGCGGCGAATGCCGCCCGAACCAACTTAGAACTCGAGACCGGCCTCACGCGCGCCGTCGGCGAGTGCCTTGACACGTCCGTGGTACTTGTAACCGCCACGATCGAAGACCACCGTGGTAATGCCCGCGGCCTTCGCCCGCTCGCCGACCAGCTTGCCGACTGCTGTCGCCTTGTCGGTCTTCGTCGTCGAGCCATCGAGCGAGGAGGCGAACTCGGCCTCGATGTCCGACGCCGCCACCAAGGTGCGACGACTCTCGTCGTCGATTACCTGGGCGTAGATGTGCGCCGAGCTTCGGTATACGTTCAGGCGTGGCCGCTCGGCTGTGCCTGACACTTTGGCCCGAACCCGGAGGTGTCGCCTCCGACGCGGATCGAGTTGCGACTTGTAGTGATAGCGCATCGTATCCTGCTCCCAGGCGCCCCAGGCAGTCGGACTGTATCCCGATCGCCGGCGCCGTCTCGCCGCCTGAGGCGGCGCGTCTTCTACTTACCGACCTTGCCGGCCTTGCCGGCCTTGCGGCGCACCTGTTCGCCAAGGTAGCGGACGCCCTTGCCTTTATAGGGTTCCGGCGGTCGGACACGGCGAATCTTCGCGGCCTCTTCACCAACAAGCTGCTTATCAATGCCGGTCACCGCGAGGCGGGTCGGCGTGTCGACGACAAACGCGATGCCGGCTGGAGGCTCGACACGAACCGGGTGTGAATAACCCAGATTCAGGACGAGCGTCTTACCGTCCAACGCCGCGCGATAGCCAACACCCTGGATCTCGAGATCCTTACGGAATCCCTGCGTGACACCCTGAACCATGTTCGCAATCAGCGTGCGGGTCAGGCCATGAAGCTGGCGATTGACTCGCTCGTCATTCGGTCGGCTGACCCTAACGGTGCCATTATCGCGAGCCACCTGCATGTCGCGACTAACGCGCTGCTCCAGCGCGCCTTTGGGGCCGCTGACTTTGACCAGCCCTGGCTCAATCGTCAGGTCGACGCCGGATGGGATCTCGATTGGCTGCATTCCGATGCGTGACATCTGAGCTTCTCCTTCCCGGCGCTAGTAGATGGTGCAGACGACCTCACCACCGATGCCACGGCGGCGAGCTTCGTAGCCAGTCATCATCCCCTGTGGTGTACTCACGATCGCGATCCCCAGGCCATTGCGCACGCGAGGGATCTCGTCCCTGCCCGCGTACACACGAAGTCCTGGCTTGGACACGCGTTTGAGCTGGCGGATCGAATGTCGTCGATCTACGCCATACTTCAGGTGGATGGTCAACGTATTAAACGGCTTGCCTTCCTCGACCGTCCAGCCACGAACGTAGCCTTCGGCGTGAAGAATCTTCGCAATTTCGATCAGGACCTTTGTCGATGGCATCGACGTCTCGGTCCGTCTCGCCTGGCCCGCGTTGCGAATGCGAGTGAGCATATCGGCGATCGGGTCGTTGACGACACTCATTCCAGCGGTCTCCCGTACCTTTTCAAACGTGATCCACTCCCCAACGGTCTGGACCATTCATGCCGATCGAGCTACCAGCTCGACTTCGTGACGCCAGGGAGCTTGCCCTGGGACGCCAGTTCGCGGAAGCAGATGCGGCACACACCAAACTTCCGAATATAGGCGCGTGGCCGGCCGCAGAGCTTGCAGCGGTTGTGCTGCCGAACTGCGAACTTGGCGGGCCGATTCGCGCGGACTACCTGGGACTTTTTCGCCATCTCGGGCTCTTTCCTTCCAGCGCGACCGGACTACGACTCGCGGAACGGCATGCCAAGCAGTGCAAGGAGACGGCGTCCCTCCTCGTCGCTGTTCGCAGTCGTCACGATCGCCACCTCGAGGCCGCGAAGCTTGTCGATCTTGTCGTATTCAATCTCCGGGAAGATCAACTGCTCCCGAAGCCCCAGTGTGTAGTTGCCGCGTCCATCGAACGACTTCGGCGAGATTCCGCGGAAGTCACGCACACGCGGCAGCGCAATGTTCATCAGCCGATCCAGAAACTCGTACATCCGATCGCCCCGCAGGGTGACCATTGTGCCGATCGGCATACCCTCGCGCAAACGGAACGCCGCGATCGACTTCTTGGCGCGGGTAACCACCGGCTTCTGACCGGTAATCATCGTCAGATCGCCGATAGCAGCATCGAGCGCACGGTTGTTGGCGATTGCTTCGCCGACGCCGATGTTGATCACGACCTTTTCGACCTTGGGCACCTCGAGGTCGTTGCGGTAGCTGAACTCCTCCCGCAACCTGGGTCGAACCTCCTCGAGATACTGCTCTTTCAACCGTGCAGCCACGTTACTCCCTCACCAATTCGATCGACGGGTCCCGCCTACCGGCTGGTCGGCTTCGGGACAACCGCGTCGCACTTCTTGCAGTAGCGAACCTTGTTGCCGCTGTCATCCATCCGGAATCCAACCCGGGTCGGCTCGCCGCAACTCGGGCACACGAGCATGACCTTGGACACCCGAAGTGGAGCCTCGACCTCGACGATTCCAGCCTGTCGAGCGCGGCCCTGCGCGATATGTTTGCGAACGATATTGACGCCTTCGATGACGACCTTATCCTCGCGCGGCATGTTCTGCCGAACGCGGGCGCGCTCGCCCTTATTCTTCCCACTGATTACGACGATCTCATCGCCGGTCACGATCTTCTCTGCCATCGTTACCTCTCGCTCTCGCTCGTGCCTGCTACAGTGTTTCCGGCGCCAGCGAGACGATGCGCATGAACTGCTTTTCGCGGAGCTCACGCGCAACGGGGCCGAAGATTCGCGTGCCACGAGGGTTCCCCTGTGGGTTGATCAACACTGCGGCATTATCGTCGAACCGAATATGTGACCCATCCGGCCGGCCATACTCCTGCTTGGTTCGGACAACGACCGCTCGGATAACGTCGCCCTTCTTGACCGCCGCGCCTGGCTGGGCCGACTTCACCGATCCGATAATGATGTCGCCAACCGATGCATAACGCTTGCGCGAACCGCCGAGGACCCGGATGCACATGATCTCCCGCGCGCCGGAATTGTCCGCCACCTTCAGGCGGGACTGTGCCTGAATCATGCCTGCTCTCCCAGCTAACGGCCGTTTGTGCCGGCTCGCTCGACGATCTCTCGTACGACCCAGCGCTTATCTTTCGAAATCGGCCGGGACTCCTCAATTCGGACTGTGTCCCCGATGCGGCATTCGTTGTCCTCATCGTGGGCCTTGAACTTGTGTGTGCGCTTCATCCGCTTACCGTAAAGCGGATGCCGCCGGGCATAGTCGACGGCGACAACGACGGTCTTGTCCATCTTGTCGCTGACGACGCGGCCGACCTTCTGTAGCCGCTGCTTCTTCACAGCTGCTGGTGTGGCCGGGCTGGCGCCGGGCGCGGAGCCTGAAATCTCTGCCATCCTGGTCGTATCCCTCTCCTGGGCACACCCTTAGAGGTGTGCCACCTGCCCGGCCTCCATGGCGGCGGCGATATCCTCCGCCATCCGGCGCTCGGTCTGAATCGTCTTGAGTCTGGCGATGTCGCGTTTGATCTTGCGAATCCGGGCAGTATTCGTCAGTCTGCCGACCGCATCGTCAAAACGCAGCACGCGCCACTCTTCCTTCAGATCATCGATCATCCCGACGATCTGCTGGTCGGTCATGGACCGGATCTCTGCAGCCTTCATCCCCTACGACTCCGCTTCCGCGTGGGCTTCTTCGGCCGCAGCGATACCAACTTGATCGCGCTTCACAATTCGGCACTGAACCGGCAGCTTATGTGCCGCGCGGCGCAGCGCTTCAGTTGCGTCCTCTTCGCGGACACCCGATATCTCGAACATGATCCGACCGGGGCGCACGACAGCGACCCAGTACTCCGGGTTGCCCTTACCAGAGCCCATGCGTGTCTCGGCGGGCTTCTGGGTTACGGGCTTGTCCGGGAAGATCCGGATCCAGACCTTCCCACCACGGCGGACGTAGTTTGTGATCGCGCGGCGGGCCGCCTCGATCTGCCGACTGTCGATCCAGGCCGCGTCAAGTGATTGCAGCCCATAGTCACCGAACGCGACGTAGTTGCCGCGCTGGGCTGTTCCTTGCCGGCGACCACGGAACACCTTGCGGTGCTTGGTCCGTCTTGGCATCAGCATATGTGTGTCCCCTCCCTCTGCTCTTCCGCGTCGCTAGTCGGCGACTGCCGCGGCATCAGCGTCGACCTTTGGCCGTCGCTCCGGAAGGACATCGCCGGTGTAGATCCAGACCTTCACGCCAATCTGTCCGTAGGTAGTCGGCGCGTGAACGACTCCGTAGTCGATCTTGGCCCGCAGTGTGTGCAGCGGCACTCGCCCGTCCATCTCGGTGACGGTACGGGACATCTCCGCGCCGCCGAGCCGGCCGCCCAGCCGGATCTTGATGCCCTTTGCGCCGCGTCGCATTGCCTGACCGACAGCGTGCTTCATCGCTCGTCGATAGGCGACGCGCCGAGCGAGCTGCTCCGCAATCGACTCTGCGACGAGTCGCGCATCGAGCTCCGGAACCTTGATCTCCTCGATCTTCAGATGGATCTTTTTGCCCACCTGTTGTTCCAGGAGCTGTCGCAGCTTTTCGACGTTCGCGCCTTGCTTGCCGATGACGATACCCGGCTTCGAGGTGTGAACCGACACTTCGATCCGATTCGCTGCTCGCTCGATCTCGACTCTCGAGATGCCAGCACGCGTCAGCTGCTCATTGATCAGCCGTCGGATAAAGAGGTCCTCGTGAAGCTGTTCGGTGTAATTCCGCTCGGCATACCACTTGGACTCCCAATCGTGAACACCGCCGAGCCTGAACCCGATCGGATTGACTTTACGCCCCACGGGAGCCTCCCTTCTCCTTTTCAGCAAGAATCACTGTCAGATGACACGTGCGCTTGAGGATCTCGTTGACCCGGCCTCGCGCACGCGGCTTGAATCTCTTGTAGCTCGGCCCGCCGTCCGCGAAGATCACCTTGACGTACAGATCCTCCGGATCGATGTCGTGATTATTCTCGGCCGAAGCTCGCGCCGACTTGATGACTTTGGAGACATCGGCTGCAGCCTTGTTCGGCGTGAATTGCAGCAGGCCGAGCGCCTCCGTAACATCGCGACCACGAACCATATCAACAACCAAACGCGCTTTACGCGGCGAGACGCGGATGCGCTTGGCCTGAGCGGAAACTTCCACCATCACTTGGCCCCTTCCAGAAGTCCGCGCGCCTAACGACGGCGCGAAGACTTATCCGCATCCCTGCCGTGCCCGCGAAACGTGCGGGTCGGCGCGAACTCGCCGAGCTTGTGCCCCACCATGTTCTCGCTCACAAATACCGGCACATGGCGTCGGCCATCGTGGACGGCAATCGTGTGCCCAACCATCTGCGGGAAGACGGTCGAATCGCGCGACCACGTGCGGATAACCCGCCGTTCGCTGGTGGAGTTGAGTTTGTCAACTTTTTCGATCAGCTTGGGGTCGATGTACGGCCCCTTCTTCGACGAACGTCCCACGAAGCTTCTGCTACCTCCCTAGTGTCACCGGCGTTAGCGGCCCACATTGCGACGACGAACGATCATCTTGTCGGTGCGCTTATTGGACCGCGTACGGTACCCCTGCGCAGGCTTGCCCCACGGCGTCTTCGGTTGTCCGCCGATGGGGGCTTTCCCCTCACCACCACCATGTGGGTGATCGTTCGGGTTCATCGCCGATCCGCGGACCGTCGGGCGCTTGCCGAGGTAGCGGTTACGGCCGGCCTTGCCGATATCGATATTCTCGTGGTCGACATTGCCGACCTGGCCGAGCGTTGCCATGCAGTCGAGGTGAATCATTCGCACTTCACCCGACGGCATGCGCACGTGGGCGTTGTTCTCGACCTTGGCCATCAACTGCGCTGACGTGCCAGCAGAGCGAACCAGTTGTCCGCCCTTGCCAATGTGCAGCTCGATGTTGTGGATCTGCGTGCCGAGAGGGATGTCGCGTAGCCGCAGCGCGTTTCCGACGCGAATCGGCGACCCCTCACCGGATAGAACGGTGTCCCCGACCTTCAGGCCAAGCGGCGCCAGGATATAGCGCTTCTCGCCATCTACGTATTTCAGTAGCGCGATACGGGCCGAGCGATTCGGGTCGAACTCAATCGTCGCAACCTTGGCAGGGATGCCGTGCTTGTTGCGCTTGAAATCGATCTTCCGGTAGAACCGCTTGTTCCGGCCGCCCTGGTGGCGTGTTGTGATTCGGCCCTGGTTGTTTCGGCCCGAATGCTTGGGCAGGATCTCGATCAGGCTCTTTTCCGGTTTCCACGAGGTAATGTCCGACTTATCCGAGGCGGACATCCCGCGGCGACCGGGCGATGTTGGCTTATAGCGGCGAATCGCCATTTGCTTAGCTCCCTCTCCCTGCGCTCGCTAGATATCGCCGAAGATGTCGATCGAATATCCGGGCTCGAGCGAGACGATCGCCTTCTTGAACCCGGCCTCGAAGCCAAACACTTTCTGGTTCGGCTTCTTCATCACCTTGCGCTTCTTCGGCTTCATCACGATGATGTTGACTGCCTTGACCTTCACGTTGAAGATCGCCTCAACTGCGTGCTTGATCTGGATCTTGTTCGCCTCACGAGCGACCTCGAAGGTGTACTGGCCCCGCTCGCTGATCAGCGTGTTCTTTTCGGTGATCATGGGGCGGACGAGCACGTCCGACTGATGCAACGTCATTCGAATCTCCTATTCCAGCGACCAGAGGTCGTGGATCGTGTCCACCGCCTCGGTCGTAAGCAGGAGGCGTACGTGCGTTAGGACATCGTGCACGTTGACGTAGCCCGCCCGAATAACCTTGACGTTCTCGATATTGTTGGCCGAGCGATAGACCACCTTCTGGTCCTCACCGGGTCCGATCACGATGAGCGTCGAACGCTGGGACGCCGGCAGCGACTCCAGCAACCGGATCATTTCCTTCGTCCGTGGCTCCATTTCGGCGAGCCCGGAGATGACCAGAAGTTGTTCTTCCTGCATCTTCACCGACAGCACCGACCGGATAGCCAGACGCCGCATCTTCTTCGGCATCTTCTGCTCGTACGACCGCGGCTGCGGGCCGAACACCACGCCGCCACCACGCCACTGCGGAGAGCGGATTGATCCCTGTCGCGCGCGTCCAGTGCCCTTCTGTCGCCAGGGCTTCCGGCCACCACCTCGCACCTCACCGCGACGCAGTGTCTTGTGGGTGCCAAGTCGGCCGTTGGCGCGCTGGCGCAGGTGCGCCTGGTGCATCACCGGGATGTTCGGCTCGATGCCGAATACGGACTCGCTCAACTCGATCGTTCCCGCCTCGCTTGCGGATGTGTCGAAGACCTTGACCTGCATCGTTCGTTTCCTCCGTATTCGTCCGGCTAGCGCTTCGACTGCCGCGACTTGACGCTGGTGCGAACGATCAGCAGGCCATCATTGTGACCCGGCACCGAGCCGCGCACGAGGACGAGATTTTCTTCCGGGTTAACCTGGACGACTTCAAGGTTCTGAATGGTCTTGCGCTCGTTGCCCATCTGGCCCGCCATCCTCATATTCTTGAAGACGCGGCCGGGGGTCGCACTCGAACCAATCGAACCTGGTGCGCGCGCGCGGTCCGACTGGCCGTGGGTCTTCGGCCCACCGCGGAATCCGTGGCGCTTCATGACGCCCTGGAAGCCCTTGCCCTTCGAGACGCCGGTGACGTCGACCCGACCGCCGGCCACAAAAACGGCTGAGGCGTCGAGCACCTGGCCAACTGAATACGGCGACGTATCGTCGGCCTTCAGTTCGCGCAGATAGCGCGAGCTCGCTCCAGCCGCGCGCACGTGACCACGCTGCGGGCTGTTCAGCCGCTTCGACTCATCAAATCCGAGCTGAACCGCCTCGTAGCCATCGCGCTCGGCAGTACGGACCTGGGTGACGACGCACGGCCCGACCTTCAGGACGGTGACCGGCACCACCCTTCCGGTCTCATCGAAGATCTGGGTCATGCCCAGCTTCTTCCCTATCAATCCATGGATCATTGGCTCTCTCCTGTGTCTCAGGATGTCGTGCCAGATTCGACAAGTGCGTCAACCCGGCGCGACGATCAGAGCATGACACTCTGTAAACACGGCCCGCCCGTTGCGGACCGAAAGCGGGCGGCACAACGCCGCCCGCCTGACGGAAACCTACAGCTTGATCTCGATGTCCACGCCTGCCGGCAGGTTCAGCCGCATCAGGGCGCGGATCGTCGCATGGCTCGGCTCAAGCACGTCGATCAGACGCTTGTGCGTCCGGATCTCGAAATGCTCCTGCGAGTCCTTATCGACGAAGGGCGAGCGCATAACCGTGAACCGCTCGATCCGCGTCGGAAGCGGAACCGGTCCGGCGACCTTCGCGCCGGTGCTCTCGGCCGTCTCAACGATATTGCCGGCTGACTGATCCAGGATCTTGTGATCGTAGGCCTTCAGCCGGATTCGAATCTTCTGCGTCGGACGTCGCGTCGCCATGCTTGCTCTACTACTCCTACTTGGTGATCTTGGTAACAACGCCAGCGCCGACCGTGCGACCACCCTCGCGA
>CALMXF010000430.1 GCA_937870985.1 uncultured Chloroflexota bacterium | reverse complement strand
AGATGCCATTGCGGCAGGAGGATGTCATCCGGCTCTGGCGGCCCACCGTCGCTGGCGTCGTGGCTCTGTTGACAGGCCTCGTCATCGCGAGCACAGTTGGGTCCGTGGCCGGCGCCGCCGCAGCAGCGGCATCGTTCGCCGCCGTGTCTCTCGGTGTTCGTGTGCTCGGATCAGACGAGCTCCATATCCTCGCACGCGCGATCGGCCGCGCGCGGAGGGAGCATCCTGCTGACACGCAAGCCATAGGACCGCGTCAACCTTGACACCCTGTTCGAAGCCCGTGTATCCTTCCGGTGTTGTGGAGGCGTGGTGTAGCGGCCTAACATGCAGCCCTGTCAAGGCTGAGATCGCGGGTTCGAATCCCGTCGCTTCCGCCCTGTGAGCCGAGAGTTACTACTCTCGGCTTCGTCATTTTCAGCCACCTCCACGCGCGTCCGCCACATTCCTCCGCGTGTCCCCCCAGCCATCGGAACCCTCCCAGGTCAACCTGTTTGCGTCGCTCTGCGCGACGACTGGATTGACCAACGCATTCATTGGTGGTAATCAACACCCTCTGGCAGTGACCTCGAGGGGGTATATGTCAACACTCGGCGGATTCTCAATCGGAATTGATGGCCAGGCGCTGCGATTACTGCTCAGCCAGTCGCGGAGTATCAGCCAGTCATCCTTATGGCCGTATCTCCCGGTGCTGGAGCGCCTCGGTCTGGCAATCGCTCTGGGACTGTTCGTTGGCCTCGAACGCGAACGGCGTGACAAGGAAGCCGGGATTCGCACATTCGGCTTCGCCGCGCTTATCGGCGGGCTTGGCGGATTGCTTGGCGTCAGCTATGCGTTGTTCGGGCTGGGGTTTCTTGCCCTTCAGGTCGTGATCTTCAACTGGCACACCATGGTCACCGAACGCCGGATCGAGTTGACGACTTCGTCCGCGTTCATCGTCACCGGATTTGTCGGCGTGCTGGCAGGACAGGGTCATACCCTGACGCCAACAGCAGTTGCCGTCGCGACGGTCGGGTTGCTCGCGGTGAAGGAGCGGCTCCGAGGGTTGAGCGCCACGCTGACCGAGACCGAGCTCCGTGCCGCAATCCTTCTCGGCGTCCTTGCGTTCGTCATCTACCCGGCCCTGCCATCCGGCGCTCTCGACCGTTGGGGGTTGATCGACGCGCGGGCGGCATGGGTAGCCGTCGTGTTGATCGCGACGATCGGCTTCATAGATTATGTCTTGCTGAAACTGTACGGAGCGAAGGGTATAGCACTCGCCGGATTCCTGGCCGGCCTCGTCAACAGCAAGGTTGCGATCACCGAACTAGCCAGCCGCACCCATGATGGCAGCCAGCGATACGCTCGCGCCACGTTCCACGGAGTGATTCTCGCAACGATCGCGACAGTCCTCCGCAACGCCGGGCTGCTTCTACTCCTCGCGCCTGCTGCGTTCGCTGGGGCGGCGGTTTCGTTCGGCCTGATGATCGCAGTCTGCGCCATCGCAGCGTACTACCGTGGTGGCCCATCGGCGACGGATGAGGAGGCGCACCTCGTCCCGCCGGACTCACCATTCTCGCTACGGTCGGTGCTGCAGTTCGGGCTTCTCTTCCTCGTGCTCCAGGTGGCCGGCACGCTGGCAGAGCGCGCGCTTGGATCTGCGGGATTCTATGTCGTCAGCGTCATTGGCGGACTTGTGTCAAGTGCCAGCTCAGTTGCCTCGGCCGCCAGGCTGCAGAACGCCGGGGCGATTTCCGCTAGCGTCGCGGGCACCGGCGTCGTGCTGACGACACTAACGAGTCTGATCGTAAACCAGCTGCTGTTCTCTCGCCTGTCGGGCGACAGAGGGTTGACCAGACGGCTTGTCTGGGTCACCGGGTCAATCGTGCTCATCGGCATCGCGGGCGTCGGCGTGCAGGTGCTGATTCAGGACATGCTCGGATTTCTGGCCTGATCAGGCGGCGACTCCGGCAACACCCTCGCCCACGGGCCGGCCGCGCGCTCAGGCGACGGCATGCCCCTCTTCGGCGCGGCGCGCGTGCGTCTGGGACATAACAATGATCGGGATCAGGGCAAGCGCCAATACCCCGCCAACGATCGACAGCGTGGCGTAGCTCGTCGTGGCGACCATGACACCGCTCATCACACCAGCGCCGGCCCCGGACAGCGAGACAACGACATCAACCGATCCTTGCGTCGATGCGCGGTGGGCCAGCGGGGTTGCATCGGTAATCATCGCAGTGCCAGCGACAAACCCAAGGTTCCAGCCAAGGCCAAGCAACCCTAGCGCAACCGCCAGCGTCGCCACCGAGCCGGTGGGCGCGAACGCAGCGATCAACCCGGAAATCGGCAGGATAACGACCGCCGCAATGATGATCGGCGTTCGACCGAGTCGATCGAGCAGATACCCGCTCAGTGGCGATGGAAGGTACATCCCCGCAATGTGAACCGCGATAACCATCCCTGTCGCGCTCAGGCCATGATGGTGGGCGCGCATATGGACCGGCGTCATCGTCATAATCGCGACCATGATGATCTGCGTCACGGCCATCACGCTGGCCCCGAAGGCGAGCAGCCGGCGGTCGACTGCGGCGACGCTGTCGAATGCGCCGCCGACGCGCGGCGCGACAATCGACTCGAATCGGCGAGCTGACAGGAGCGGGTCGGGCCGGAGAAAGAAGAACAGGATTGCCGCCGCCAGGCCGAACGCGACGACGGACATCAGAAATGGGCCGGCCAACTCAGGAATATTCACTGACTTACCGAGGTCACCCAGCACTCCACTGAGGTTCGGCCCCGCCACCGCGCCGAATGTCGTCGCGACCAGGATCGTGCTCACCGCCTGCCCGCGACGTTCGGGACGAGCGAGATCTGTCCCGGCGTATCGCGCCTGAAGGTTCGTCGCCATCCCTGAGCCATAGAAGATCAGTGACAGAAAGAGAAGCACAATGCTGCCGGTCACCGCCGCTGCGATGATCCCGATTCCACCAACTGCGCCGACCAGATACCCGACGCTCAACCCGATTCGTCGCCCCGACCGCTGCGAGAGGCGACCGATCGCAAACGCCGCGATCGCCGCTCCCAGCGTGAAGAACGCAGACGGAAGGCCTGCCAACCCGGTCGACCCAAGCATGTCCTGAGCCAGAAGCGCGCTGACCGTCACACCCGCGGCGATTCCGAGGCCCGCGAGAATCTGCGATGCCGCGACGACGCCGAGCGTGCGTCGATAGATCCGTTGAAGCTCGCCTTCCAGCAAGCTCGCGGATTCCTCCCCCACCCCCATCAGTACCCCCACACCATTTCAGTCATCTCAGTCATGCCCGCATTCACGACCGCCGTGATGCGTCGTCCAATTGTCTCACCGCTGGGCCAGTCACCCTACCGTGCGGCCAGCGTGCGTCAGGCCGGCCCGGTTGGGCCGGCCTGACGAGTATTCGCGAATCGGGTCGAGCGGCTACCCGACGATCGGCGGCAACGCCGAACTCGAGATCTTCTTGTTCAACGCGGCGATATCATCGAAGAGCGCTCGACGCAGCTGTGCGGTCGTTGTCTCGACCTGGTCTGCAAGCATTGCGTAGACATCCCGCCCACCCTGAGTAGGGCGATCATCAGATTCGTCAATCATGATGCTGAGCGACACCAGCTTCTCCCGGATGGCAGACGCGCCGGGGCGTGGCTTGCTGGCATTCACACTGAGCAGGGTTGCCTCGATTGCGTCGAGATCAGCCTTGAGCTTGGCCGCCTGCTCGTAGATACCCTTGTTGGCGTCATCCTTTCCGGCGCGATCTGACCATGCGTTCAGCTGGCCACGGACGGATCGCAACTGGTTCAGTGCCTCGTGGATGCGCGAGACCTCATCGCGAATCGCCGACTTCAGCTCGAACTGTTCGGCGAGCGCGCGATCGTCGGCGTCGATCCGTGGGTCCGGCAAGACGCGGAAGCTCTCCGTCAACTCATTCCCGTCAACGGTCAGTCGGGCCTGATACGTGCCGCCAACGACTCGCGGCGCAACGGCCGATTCCATCATCTGGGCAAATCGGTCTTGCGCTCCCGCGTCTTCGAGAGCTGTCGGCTTGGCGCCGCGCATGTCCCAGACGATCTGGTGGCTCCCTGGCTGAGTCAGCAGCTTCGGCTTCTCGTCTGCGACGCTGGAGTACGAGCGAACAACGTTCCCTTCGGCATCCAGGATATCCAGCCTCATGTCGCTCGATGGCTTGTTCTTGAGGTAGTAGTGCACGATCACGCCGTCGGGCGGGTTTGCGCCGGCATCGAGGAACGACTCTTCTGGAGCGCCGCTCGGGGCTTCGGTCGGCCGGTACGCAACAGTCACCGGGCCAGTCATCTTGTAGTTTGTAACGTTCGGCGTGCGGCCGAACGCTCGCCCATATACCCGGTAGCGCGTCGTGTCGCGCGGCTTGAACAGCACAACGTCCTGGTCCTCCATGCCCTGCTCAGCGTGGTGAAGGGGTGACAGGTCGTCGAGCAGCCAGAAGGAGCGGCCGTGGGTCGCAGCGATCAGATCGTCATTCTTGATCGTCAGGTCGTGGATCGGCGCAACCGGCAGGTTGGACTGGAACGGCTGCCAGTTGTCCCCCCGATCGAACGAAACGTGCAGACCCACCTCGGTGCCGCAGTACAGCAGTCCCTCGCGGCTCGGATCCTCGCGCACAACCCGGGTGAACTCATCCGCTGGGATGCCGTCCGTCACAAGTTGCCACGACGCGCCGTAATCAGACGTCCTGAAGATATACGGCTTCAGGTCGTCCACCTTGTACCGCGTCGCCGTCACATACGCCGTCCCGGCATTGAACGTCGATGCCTCGATGATCGAAACCATCGCGGGCTTCTCAAGGCCATCTGGTGTGACGTTGTTCCATGTCTTGCCGGCGTCACGGGAGATATGGACGACTCCGTCGTCCGATCCAGCCCAGAGCACACCGGCTTCGATCGGAGATTCGACGAACGCGAAGATCGTGCAATGAACCTCCGCGCCGGAGTTGTCAGCGGTGATCGGACCGCCTGAAGACCCGAGCAGCTCGGGGTTGTTCGTCGTCAGATCCGGGCTGATGACCTCCCAGGTCTCACCCTCGTCAGTTGACTTGTGGACATGGTTCGAGCACGCATAGAGCACGTCTGGGTCATGAGGAGAGAATTCAATCGGGAACGTCCACTGAAATCGGTACTTCATGGCCGCCGCGCCGGCCCCGAATCCGACCACCTCGGGCCAGACTGTGACGTTGCGCTTGTGGCCGCTCAGAGGATTCCAGGCAAGCATTCGGCCGTTGCCCAGCCCGGTGCCGATGCCTCCAGCAAAGACGCGGTGCGGCGCTTTTCGGCTGACTGCGATATAGCCTGACTCGCCACCGCCCGGCTCGACATAGTTGGTCCAGGTGATCGCGCCCTCATGCCCCACACTCGGCAGCTTCATCGCCCAGTTATCTTGCTGCGATCCGTAGATGTTGTAGGGCGTCTGGTTATCGGTGGTGACGTGATAGAACTGCGCGGTTGGCTGATTGAGGATCGTCGACCAGTGCCGGCCCCCGTCGAAGCTGACGCAAGCGCCCCCGTCATTTCCTTCGATGATCCGGCTTGAATTCTCCGGGTCGATCCAGAGTCCGTGATTATCGCCATGTGGCGTGGGGATCTGGTCGAAGGTCTTGCCGCCGTCAGTCGATTTCCAACAATTGACGTTCAGCACCCAGATCGTGTCAGCGTCGGACGGATCGGCGAAGACGTGCATGTAGTACCAGGGCCGGCGACGCAGATCCATGTTCTCGGTGAGTCTCGTCCAGGTATCCCCGTAGTCATCCGATCGGAAGAGCCCGCCGTTTTCCGCTTCAATCAGCGCCCAGACACGTCCAGCCTGCGCCGGGGAGATCGTAACGCCGATCTTGCCGAGCACGGCGTCCTCTGGCAGACCCGGATGTCGAGTAACGTCCTCCCAGGTATCTCCGCCATCCATTGAACGCCAGATGCCGCTATCCTCGCCGCCGCTCGCCAGCGTATGTGGGTGTCGTTGTGCCTGCCAGATCGCCGCGAAGAGCACCCGTGGGTTGGAAGCGTCCATGGCGATGTCGTGACAGCCGGCCTGGTCGCTCTTATAGAGCACGCGCTCCCAGTTCTTGCCGCCATCCTTCGAACGGAAGACACCACGTTCCTCATTCGGACCCCAGGCGTGACCGAGCGCCGCTACGTAGACAAGATCAGAGTTCGTCGGATGGACCTCAATATCTCCGATGTGTCGCGTGTCCTTCAGGCCCAGGTTCACCCACGAACGACCACCATCGGTCGACTTGTAGACGCCATCCCCGTGCGAGACGTTGCTGCGGATTTCAGACTCGCCGGTGCCGACGTAGATCACGTTCGGGTCGGAAACGGGGACAGCGATCGCGCCAATCGCCGATGTCCCGAAGTAGCCATCTGAGACGTTCTCCCAGTATGCGCCACCGCTCGTCGTCTTCCAGACACCACCCGCGCACGCGCCGAAGTAGAACGTTCCTATCTCAGTCGGATGGCCAGCCACCGCGACGACTCGACCGCCACGGTGAGGCCCAATCTCACGCCAACGTACCGATTCGATCAGCTTCGGGTCCATTGAGTCCTCCTTGATAACGCCCACTCACACTCCCGATGTTGGACGGGCCGCTGTGCGGCGCCGCCATTGCCGTCCGATTGTCGACTCGTTCCTCGGTAATGTCAAAGTCGGTGGAAACGAGGGTACACTCTCGGCAGACTGATTCTCGCGTCGCTGACGGAGCAGGGTGACCCATGCATGAAGATCGAGCTCATTCCCCACGCGTGATGCTACTGATGTCGCCATCAACGTACCGAGCGGGGGCGTTTCTCAAGGCTGCAGCCGATGTCGGCGTCGAAGTCGTCTCGGTGACGGACATGCCCGAACTTCTCCGCGAGTATTGGCACCAGGACCTTGCCGTCAGCTTCGCGAATATCGAACAGGCCTTCCCGGATGTCGTCCGGCTTGCTCGGGAGCGAGCCGTCGACGCTGTGCTATCGGTCGATGACGCTGCGACGGAGTTGGCGGCGCTGGGCGCTCGAGAGCTTGGGTTCGTTCATAACTCCCCCGACGCAGCAGCCGCGGCCAGAGACAAGCTCATCATGCGGAATATGCTCGCAAACGCCGGGGTCAGAAGCCCCTGGTTCGGCGTTCATCCCGTTTCCGGTGATCCACGGACCATCGCTGAAACGCTGGAGTATCCGTGTGTCGTGAAGCCGATACGGCTCTCTGGCAGTCGAGGGGTTATCCGTGCCGACGACACGGACAGTTTCGTCGCAGCCTTCACCCGAACCGCCGCGATTGCATTGGATGAGGTGACGGACGGGAGCGATCCTCAGATTCTGATCGAGGAATACCTCCCCGGTGACGAGGTGGCGGTCGAGGGATTGCTAACGGACGGGGATTTGCACATCCTGGCGATCTTCGATAAGCCCGATCCTCTCATCGGGCCATATTTCGAGGAGACGATCTACGTCACGCCGTCCGGTCATGCTCCGGAGATTCTGGCCGCAATCGCTCGTGAGACAGCGGACGCGGCGGCGGCGCTCGGCCTGCGCCACGGCCCGATCCACGCAGAGCTTCGGATCAACGACCGCGGGGTATGGCTCATCGAAGTGGCCGGCCGATCGATCGGCGGTCTGTGCTCTACGATCCTCTCATTTGGCGCTGGAATGAGTCTGGAAGAGATCATCCTCCGGCACGCGGTCGGAATGGCGATCCCGTCGTTCGATCGCACCGGAAACGCTGTCGGCGTAATGATGATTCCGATCCCGGCAAAAGGGCTCCTGCGTGAGGTCGACGGCATCGACGCGGCTCGCGCGGTGGTCGGTATCACCGGCATCGAAATCACGGCTCCGGTGAACTACCCAATCGTTCCGCTGCCGGAGGGATCGAGCTATCTGGGATTCATTTTCGCCCGTGGGGAATCGCCATCTGCCGTCGAGGCAACCTTGCGCGAGTCCCACCGCCAATTGCGGATCCAGATCGACCCCATCGTGTCAATCGCGAGCCCGACGCCCGTCGTGGCGCGTTGATCGCTATTTCTTGCGCGGAGCTGCGCCCTTCGATGGAGCGCCAGCGCCGGGAGCAACCCAGCCTTCCGGCACCTGGGCGTTCTCACCGAAGAAGAACTCCTCCATCTCCCGGCGAAGAAGCTTGCGAGTGTCGGGATCAGCGGGGTGCAGCCCATAATGATTGATCATGATCGTCGCGTGCTGAGTCCAGAGGCGGTAGCCTTCTTCGGAAACGTTCTCAAAGATGCGCAGGCCAAGCTCGCCGGGGAATGGCGGTGCTTCGAGCGCACGCAACTCTCGACCAAGCTTCACACACATTACCATTCGGGGCATCGCGTCCTCCAAGCCAGCGCGGAGATTTCCAGTATATGAATCGACGCGAGATTTCGTCGGACTTCGCCAATACTCTATCACCCATGGCGGTAACTCCTCCGCCCCTCCGTGTAGTCTTCTTTGGTCTGCCCTGTGATTTCACTCGCATCGTCGTCGAGACGTGTGCTCGAAGCGGGGTGAACATCGTCGGGCTGTTGGTCCCCGGACCAGACGACCGGATGGCGCCAGTCGAGGTGGCCCAACCACGCACGCTGCTTCCGATGGCTGGCTCCGGACCGAGTCATGTGCGAGCACCGTTGTTCCACATCGGGCGCACCGGCTCGGCGTCTACCCGGCAACTGGTATCGTCGCTCGCGCCCGACGTCATTGCCGTCGCGTGCTATCCGACCCGCATCCCGCCGCAAACGGCTGCGATCGCCAGGCTGGGCGCCCTGAATGTCCACCCGAGCCGCCTGCCGGCCGGCCGTGGCCCAGATCCGCTCTTCTGGACACTCCGGCGTGGCGACGGACAGGCTGCGGTGACTGTTCACGCGCTCGACGTCCAGATGGACGCTGGCCCGATCTATCTCCAGCGGGACCTGGAGTATCCCGATGGCACGACCGAGTCGGAGCTCAACGATCTGCTCGCCACCGCTGGCGGGGCACTCCTCGTCGAGACGATCGCGGGTCTGGCGACGAACGCCTTGTTCCCTACCGCGCAGGACGAAACTCGCGCGACGTACCAGACATGGCCAACAGCGGGTGACTTCGTCATTGATACCACCCTGTCGGCGCGCGCCGCGTACAACTTCATTCGCGGAGTGGCCGGCCGCTACGTTCCGGTAACGATTGCGACACCCGCAGGCGACATCATCGTCGACGAGGCTTTACAGTACGTCACTGGCGAGGGGCCGGCCGCGATCGATGCGGCTGAGACTCGATGGGTCCAGTTCGCAGATGGCTGGCTCAGGATTCGTTCGTCGATTCCGCCCGTAACCGGGATTTCGACGGAGCCACGCTGACGGATACCGATCGACATTTCCGATGACGAGCCGTGTTCAACGGCCTTGCGGAGACTAGCGAATGCGGCTTGCCACCGAAATTGACCTCGATCATATCGGGCAGCGACCCGTCTTTGGGATGCCGATCGCCATCTGGTCAATGCTTCTGACGGCATTCGTCATGAGCTTCGGCTTTTTCATGCTGATTCCGCTCGTCTCGGTCTACTACACCGAGTCGCTCGGCTTCACCGCGGCGATGGTCGGGCTCGCGCTGGCAGTGCGTCAGTTCTCTCAGCAGGGCTTGATGCTCGTCACCGGTTCGCTGGCCGAACGGATCGGATATCGTCCTGTTTTGGCGATTGGCATGTTGATCCGCTCGGCCGGCTTCGGTCTGTTCGTGATCGCCACCGATCTTCCGCGACTGCTGCTCGCATCGTTCGTTGCCGCGTTAGGGGGCGCATTCTTTGAGGTGAGCGCCCGGTCCCTGATGGCGAGGCTGGTTCCATCGAATCATCGGACTCACGGATTCGCGATGTGGTCGCTGGCCTCGAATGTCGGCCTGGCACTCGGGCCACTGCTCGGAGCTCTTCTGATCCGCACCAGCTTCGCGATGGTATGTGTCGTCGCGGCGGCCGTGTATATCGTCGGCGCGACGAGCACAATGCTGCTGATCCCGCCAGGTATCCGGTCGAGCATCGGGATTGTCCGGCCGCCGGGGCTTTTCAAGACGATCGGAATCGTTACACGAGACCGCACGTTTGTCGTCTTCAGCATCATTATGTGCGGCTATTACCTGCTCAATACGCAACTCTACATCACGGTTCCGCTCGAGACCCTGCGCCTGACCGGCACGACGAACACACTGGGGTTGATCTACCTGGTCAACTCACTCGTCGCCATCGGTTTGCAGTTTCCACTGATCAAGTACGCGTCGCGACGACTCGGATCGCTCCAGATCATCACGTCTGGTGTCGCGCTCCTCGGCGTAGCGCTTCTTACGATCGGTCTCGGCGGCGGACTGGCGACCATTCTCGCCAGTGTCGCACTGTTAGCCGTCGCCCGCGTGCTCGTCGAGCCCGTCATGAACACGAGCGTGGCGGGGATCGCGTCAAAGGCAGGCGATGGCCTTCTTGCAAGCTACTTCGGATTCAGCGCGCTCTCCGTTGCCATCGGCGGCTCAGCCGGCCAACTTCTCGGCGGCTGGCTGTTTGACCTGGCTTCCGAGCTGGGGCGACACGCTATCCCGTGGCTGGCGTTCGGAGCGATCGGCGCAGTCGTAACCGCGTCCCTGGCGCTGTATTCCCGATCGGCGGGAGCAGCTCGGCTGGAGCCAGAACTTCCCTGAACAACCCACCCACGTCCCCGCGTGCTATTCTCGCCTCGTAAAAGTCGGCGGCAAGACGCCTTCGCGTAGACGAGGAAGAGAAGATGGCCACCACGACAAGCGATACCTCCCGATTGGTCCAACTCGACAGAGACTTCATGCTGCACCCTGTCACGAATCTTCGTCAGCATGCGGCGACCGGCGCGCTCATCTTCGAGCGCGGCGAGGGTGTCCGCCTCTGGGACACCGACGGCAAGCAGTACATCGACGGGTTTGCCGGCCTCTGGAACGTGAATGTGGGCCACGGGAGGAAAGAGCTGGCCGAGGCCGGCCGCGCCCAGCTGGAGCAGCTCGCATTCCAACCGACATTCTTCGGACTTGCGACCCCACCCGTGATCGAGCTTGCCGCGAAGCTGGCCCGGATGCTGCCGGGAACGATCAATCACTTCAACTTCACGTCCGGCGGCGCTGAGTCGAACGAGTCCGCGATCAAGATCGCGCGCTACTACTGGTCAATCCAGGGCAAGGGTGACAAGGTCAAGATTCTGTCACGTATGAATGCGTACCACGGCATCGCGATGGGCACACTCTCGGCCACCGGCATCCCGGCCTACTGGCAACATTTTGGCCCACGCCCAGAAGGCTTCGTGCACCTCTCTGCGCCATACGCATACCGGAACGCCGGGGATCTCGATGACGCGGGATTCGTTGACAAGCTTATCGCCGAGCTGGAGGAAACGATCGCCCGCGAGGGAGCCGACACGATCGCGGCACTGATCGGCGAGCCGATCCAGGGCGCTGGCGGCGTCATCGTTCCGCCAGACTCCTATTGGCGGCGTGTGTCGGAGGTGCTGCAACGACATGACATCCTGTTGATCGCCGACGAAGTTATCACCGGTTTCGGTCGGACCGGCGCCATGTTCGGGGTCGAACAATATGATGTCCAGCCCGATATCGTGTCACTGGCAAAGGGCATTTCGTCCGGCTATATCCCACTTGGGGCAGTGGGCGTCAGCGACGCGATCTACGAACAGATGCTCCAGCCCGACGCGATGTTCATGCATGGATTCACGTACTCCGGCCACCCGGTCGCGTGCGCGGTAGCGTTGGCGAATATCGACATCATCGAGCGCGAGCAGCTGGCCGCTAACGCCGGCGAGCAGGGCGCGTATCTGCTGGAGCAGCTCCGCGAGCTTGATGGCCATCAGCACGTCGGCGAAGTCCGCGGCAAGGGTTTGATGATGATCGTCGAGATCGTCGCGGACAAGGAAACGAAGGCGAAGTTCGATCCCGCTTTCAATGCTGGTGGCAAGCTTCAATCCGCCACTCGCGAACACGGGCTGATCGTCCGTTGCTCGAACGACGGAATCGCGATCTCGCCACCGCTGACCCTCAGCCGCGACGAGGCACGCCAGATCGCCAACATCGTCCAGACCGCAATCGTGGACGTGCTGGGGTGATGATCGGTGCGACCGTCTGGTCAGGCGTCTAGCTGCCGGACGGTCGCTTTCTGTCGAGACTGATACGGAAGATGCGGCCACCTGCGTCATCGGAGACGAGCACGCTGCCGTCCGGCAGCGGCAGAATACCGACCGGGCGGGCCCAGCTGCTGCCGTCGGCAAGCAGGAAGCCCGACAGAAAATCCAGTGTCTGGCCGGTCGGCTGTCCGTCGACGAACGGCAGAAGCACCACCTTGTACCCCGTCGGCACGGTGCGATTCCAGGAGCCGTGGAAGGCGACCAGCAAGCTACCCTCGAACGCGCCCCCGAGCGTCGTCGCATCGGCGAATGCCAGACCGAGCGGCGCCGAATGCGCCTGCATGCGGACTGACGGTTGCGTGACGCCCTTGCAGCCGCGCTCACCGGCGTATTCAGGGTCGGGGATGTCACCAGCATGACAGCTGGGCCAACCGAAATCCGCGCCCTGGGCCAACAGGTTGATCGTCTCGGGCGGAACATCATCACCCATGCCATCTCGCCCATTGTTCGTCGCCCAGAGGCGGCCGTTAGCGTCGAACGCAAGGCCGACCGCGTTGCGCAGCCCGGTTGAGAACAGCGTGCCGTCACCCCCATCCGCGCTATAGCGAAGCACGGATGCGCGGCGACCATCGTGTTCCTTGCAGACGTTGCACGACGAGCCGATCGAGAGGTAGAGCATCCCGTCCGGGCCGAATACGATTGTCCGTGACCAGTGGCCGCCCGTCGGAAGGTCCGGAACGACGATTTCCGGGGCGCCGTACACCCCGGCATCTTCGCGGCTTCGGACGACTTCGTTCGTCTCGGCGACGTAGAGCCAGCCACCATGAAACGCGAGACTATGAGGTTGGTCGAGACCGCGAAGCACCTCAGTCGCCTCATCGGCGACCCCGTCACCATTCTCGTCTGGCAAACGCAGGATGCGACCGCCTGCCGGATCCGCGACATAGACAACCCCGCGATCGTCCAATGCCATGAACCGTGGCGACCCGAGATCCTCCGCGAAGATCGTCACTCGCAAACCAGTCGGAATTCTCAGCGTGTGGCCGGCCACCTGCACGTCGATCAGATTCGCCTCAATGACGGGGTTCTCAGACAGGGATCCTGCCACTGGTGGCGTCGCGGATGCGGGAGTCGCTGTGGCCGGCGGCGGGGACCTGCCGCCACTGGCGCAGCCGGAACCGATGACCGCTACCGACAGCAGCACAAGCAACCGGCGCAGCCAGATCCTGTTCATCTCTATTCCAGCCGCCCGGTAGTCGCCGCCTCAATACCCACGGTTTCATCATCCTCGTAGGTGGAGCGTTTCAGCACACAGATGAACGGCAGGTTTCGGTACAGCTCGCGATGATCCAGCCCGTATCCCACGACGTACTCGTTGGGGATCTGGAAGCCCACGTATCGCAGATCGACCGGGACAATGCGACGCTCGGCCTTATCGAGCAACGCGCACACCGACAGGCTGGCCGGCCCGCGGGCCCGGAGATGTTCGAGAACGAAGTCCATCGTGAACCCGGTGTTGACGATATCCTCGATCAATATGACATGCCTGTTGTGGATGTCATAGTCCAGGTCACGCTCGAAATGCACGCCATCTGGCGAGTCGTCGGGATTCGCAACCGACAAATAGTCGATGACAAGAGGCCGGGTGATCGCTCGGGCGAGATCGGCGAGAAAGAACGTAACCCCCTTCAAGAGGCCAACGAGCACGAGTGATTCTCCCGCGTAGTCCGTCGAGATCTGTCTGCCGAGCGCCTGCACGCGCTGCTGAATCTCCGACTGCGAAAACAACACCCACTCGATGTCGTCCTCGGAGAGTGACGTGATATCTACCGCGCCGTAGCCGAAACGCGATAGGAGCTCGTGAAAGCCCTTGCGATTCAGCAGGACGACCTTGATCGTCGGGTACAGCTCGCGAAGTCGACGGATTTTCCGGTTCTTCCGAGTGACGAGCGATTGCTTCATTGTCGTGAGCTCGACATAGAGATCCTGCTCTGGCAGGTAGAAATCCGGCGTGAACATCTGCGCGATACGCCCGTCTCGCCAGCGGAGCGCGAACGAACGCGGCTCGTATTGCCATCGGATGCGATAGAAGTCCAGGAACGCAGCGAAGTCCGCCTCGGCCGGGTGGACAAACGGCGAGAGATCAACGGAGCCGGGTTCGTCCGGGTCTTCCTGTTCGCCGAGGTTCGCGGGCATCTCGTCTTCGCTCAATCGCCCAGACCCGTCCCTTGGCTTGCGACAGGCGCATGCGGGATCAGCGGCGCGGTTCGACGGTTCACCAGTTGAAAGATCGGGGCTGTGAAAGTGAGCCAGCGCCCCGAATAGAGGTACGCGTAGGTCGCGATCGACGCGCCGACCAATGTGTCGATCACGTAATGCTCGCCCGTATAGACCAGCGAGAACGCCATCGCAACGGCGTAGATGCCCATCGGCACGGACACTTTCCAGCCGGCCCGCAGACTGAATAGAAACACAAGAAAGGTGATCGCCTCGTGAAGCGACGGCATTGCTGCGACGGGATTCGGATCACCCAACGCGCTATACGTACGATCGTAGAGCGAAGAATTGAGATGCCGTCCAACGTTGGCCATCACACGATAGATATCCTGTTGAGGGGCACGGTCCGCGGTAAGCCACGGAGGCGCGGCCGGGGACAGAAAGTAAACTACCAGTCCCATGCCGAGCGTAATCACCGTCGCGATCAGATAACGCCGGTAGTGGTCCGGCGCCTTGCGCCACATGATGATCGCGGCGACGTGCGGCACGAAGAAGTACGACCAATGAATGAACGTCGTCACGTAGTCATACCAGTGAATATGCACCGGATCGAACAGATGACTCTGAAGCCAGATAGTTGGGGTGACGCCACCAAACATCGTGCGCTCGATCGCCGTCACCTGGGTTGTGCGGAGTTGCACACCCGTCTCATCTGCAAGCGAACGCAGTAGAGTGAAACCGAGCCAGGCGCCGCCATATGGCAGGAATGCCGCCGCGTAGGCGCGAAAACGCGAGATCGGGACGGCAATGATCATCGCGGCGACCGCGAAGCCCCAGCCGAAGAATGACGGATTGAAGAGCAGGATCGCCGTCATCGCGACGATCGCGATCGCCACTCGGACGAGAATGCTGCGCCGGCGCAGCATCCAGGCACGCAGTTGTGCGCGCCGGGACGCGGACGGCCCTGCCGCCTCGTTTCCCGGTTCTTCCAGCTCCAGATCCCGGTCGTTCGTGGGCACTGGCATGAGGTCAGTCGACTGGCGACGCCAGCTCGATGCGGTACCGCTGCAGCGCCTTGCTGGTCACGGTGATCGTCGGCACGCCGTCGGCCTCCTTTCGCGCGATAAATCCGCGACGGCCCTGCTCAGCAAGCCACGCCTCGTCAAAACCATACGTCGTCATGATCGACTCGAACGCATCACGCGAGAGCGTCGCGCCGTCCGCGGTCGCTGCGCGATAGAACCGTTCGCGTTCGTTCTCTTCAGGCGTCGTCGGGGACAGGATCAATCGCTCCACGGGCTCTCCGCCTTCGAGGTGCGCGATGATATCGGGCAGGTCGGACACCTTGACGTGGCTATAGATGATCCGTTCGGGATAGACAACGATGTTGGGGCCGATATCGCACAGGTCGATTGAGTCACAGGTGTTCACCATGACATCGCGATCGAGCCCGCGTCGCTTGCATTCGATTCGCAACCGACCGGCGACGTTCATTGCCCCTTTCTGCATGCAGTGCTGAGCGGTACAAACGAGGACATGCTTGCGGCTCCAGTACACAAGCGCTCCGTTCCTGTATCAATTGTCGCGTCGACCCGCGCCAGCGTGCGACTAGCCGAAGCGATACTGGATGCCGAATCCACCGCGTGGGTAGGTCCACTCGATGTTGTCAAATTCGTTGCAGACGATCCGGCAGGTTCCGCATTCCACGCAGCCCTCATACGAAAAGAGGACAGTTCCGTCCGCTTGCGGCGCATAGCACGCCGCCGGGCAGCAGTTGACGCACTGTTGCCGCTCGCATTGCAGGCACAGGCGCGAATCAATGATCCTGATATGGGCTCGCGTCGGATCGACTGTATATGAGTCGATGCTGAGCTTCTTTTCGAGGCCGGCCCGGTCGAGAATTGTGTCAACTACCACATTCACTCCAGAATGCTTCGTCAGGCGATACACCACGCCCGAATCGTATCACCCGCCCGTCGACGACTCCGGCGAGGATTGTGCACGCCAGTAGTCAGCGATCTCCCCAGCCGTCGCGAACCAGACGCCCGGACGGGCGCGAATGTACTTGATCAGCCGGCCCAGCATCATCAGCCGGCCGGGCCGGCCGATAATCTGCGGGTGCATCGTGAGGTTGAACAAGCCACCATGCAGGTATATGCCGTCGAATTCCTCGATCCAGGCCTGGTAGACGTTCTCGGCAGTGCTGATCGGTCGGGGCCGGCCACCGCCGAACAGGAAGAACGGCGCGTCATCCAGCAACCACTGAACGGGCAGCTCAACGATATCCGTACCCGGGTGGAGCCACGGCTTGAAATGGCTCATCAGATTCGACGAATACGAGAAATCGTATTGTTGCAGGAGGTTGAGTGTATTCGGCGAGAACTCCCAGGCCGGCGATCGGTAGCCGCGCGGTGGGACCCCGGTGATCGCCTCGAGCGCGGCAATCCCTTTCCGAAGCACCTCCTCCTCAGCGGCTGCGTCCAGATTGGACGCGTGCTCGTGGAGCCAGCCGTGGTGACCGATCTCGTGGCCCGCCTGATGGACCTGCGAGATCGCGTCGCGGTGAGTCTCGGCAGTCCAGCCTGGCACGAAGAACGTGGCTGGCAAACCCTGGCGATCGAGCAGGTCGAGGATCAACGGCACAGCAACCTGCGCGCCATAAGCGCCTTGCGAGAGCAACCCTGGCCGGGAGAGATTCGCCAGATCTCCGGAAAGCCAGAGCGTCTCGGCGTCAACATCGAAGGTCAACGTGACCGCGCACTGGATCCCATCTGGCCAGTCACTCACACCAGAAACTCCTGATTCCATCGCTCTGAACGCCAATCTCAGCCGAGATCGAGAAGAGCCTCGCGCACATCCTTCAGTACCCCAAGGAAGATCGGCGTGTCCAGCTTCGTGTATGGCCTCGATGCGGCCGGCCGCAGATACTCGACCATCCGGATCATGTCACCGACATCATCGCTCTCGAACGCGACGACAAACTCCCAGTCACTGATGCCGAATGACGAGACTGTGTTCGTCAGAATATCGGGGTACTCGCGGCCCATCCGGCCGTGCTCGCCCATCGCCGAACGCCGCTCTTCGAATGGAAGCTGATACCACTCATGCGTCTTCGTGAACGGATACATCGACAGATAGCGTTTCGGTGGGATGCCCTTCATGAACGCTGGAGCATGGTCGCTGCTGTATTTTGAGCCCAGTGATGCACCGGGAAACGTGTGTCGCGGCTGCAACATGGCGCCCAACGTCGTCGCGCGAATGGCCACCGCCAGTCGCTGAAGCGCATCGAAGTCATCGGTGACTGCCCAGATCATCAGGTCGGCATCCGGTCGGAGGCCAACTGTCGAATAGACACCGCGGATCGCGACGCCATAGCTCGCCGCGTCGTCGAGAAGCGCGGCAAGCTCGTCGCGCGCCGCGGACCGCGACTCGGCATCAGTCGTCCGCCACTCGGACGCAATCTGATAAACCCAGAAGTTCGTATATGTCGCTTGCGGGTGCTCGCTCATGTCTCCCTGTCTCTCGTAGGACGTATCGCCGGGTCGATTATGCCACCCTCCTCCGTCACGTCATTCAGGCGGCCCGACGACGATCAGCTGGAGCGCGTCCGGGTTGATGTGACGTCGCATCGTCGCGACCACATCGCCATGGGTCTGTGCCCTGATGATCGCTCGGTATCTCTGGAGGTAGTCCAGCCCGAGTTCGTGGAATCCGATGTCGGCGAGGACGCCCGCGACGCTGCCGGCCGTCTCCAGGCCAAGCGGTAGCGAGCCAGTCAGATTCGAGACCGCGTCAGCCATCTCACGCTCGGTCGGGCCGCTCTCCAGGAACCCGCGCAGCTCCTCCTGGATTGCGTCAATCGCCCGCTCGATATTCATCGGATTCACGCCAGCTCGCGCGCTCCAGAGACCCGTCAGCAGCCCAGCCTCGTAGGCCGCATATGCGTAGTAAGCCATCCCTTGCCGCTCTCGCACGCTCTGGCCGACTCGGCCCATGAGCCCGAGCCGCCCGAAGATCAGGCTCCCGAAGCTCAGCGCGTGATAGTCATCCGCCGATCGCGGAAGCGACCGAAGACCAAGGGCGATGTCTGCTTGCGTCTTGCCCGGGATCGCCGCGGTGACCCGTTCACCCCCAGCCCCAGCAACAATCGTCTGCGGCTCCAGTCGTGGCGCGATGCCGGTCCATTGGCTGAAGTGCCGGTCCGCAAGCTGGACGGCGCGCTCGTGTCCGATACCGCCGGCTACAGCGAACAGCGAACCCGATGCGCCAAGACTCGCCTGGAACCAACCCAGCAAATCATCGCGCGACATTGCCGTAACCGACTCCTCAGTGCCAGCCAGGCGTTCACGCCACGGGTGTCCCGCAGGGAAGAGCGCGGCGCGCAGGAGATGATCTGCTTCCGAACGCGTGTCACTCCTCGCCTGACGTAGCCCGGCCAGGACCTGACCCCGAACAACCTCTATCTGTTGCGCAGGGAAGTCGGGGGAGAGGAGCGTCGTCGCTGCCAATTCGAACACCCGCTCGGTGTCCTCCGGGAGACAGGTGAGCACGATGTCCAGAGCTTCACGGCCGGCACCGACCGTGAGCGACGCGCCGAGCCCATCGAGCTCGTCCGACAGATCCTCGATCGTCCGGCCACCGCTGCCACGTGTGAGCATCTCGCCGGCAAATCGCGCGATCCCTGGCCGGCCGCCGTCCCCTGCGCTACCACCGGGGATGCGGATGCGCACCACCACCGGCTGGTCTTCCGGCTGTGCGGCAAGCGTCAGAATCCGGACTCCATTATTAAGACGCGTCTCCTGAGCAACTGGCATCGACGTGTCGAGTCCGAGATCGCTGTTATCCGGCACGTAGCCTGCCGGTTGTGTGCCAACCGTAACAGGACCCGAGCTGTTCTCACCGTTCGTCGGAATCAGCCAACCGGTCGTCCGCTGCCGCTCCACCAGCCACGTGTTCGCCACTCGTCGCAGATCGTCCGGCGTCACGGCCAGCATGTCCTCCAGCAATTCCTCTGGAGTACGGTCTGGCGCGACGACGGCTAGCGCGCCGAGGAGGTATGCCTTGCTCGACGCGCTCTGCTGCGAATAGACGAACTGCGCCCGAATCTGCTTTCGGACACGACCCATCTCCTCTGTGGGCACGGGATCAGTCCGCAGCCGCGTCAGCTCAGCAACGATGACTTCTTCCACGCGACCAGCGTCCGAGTCGGGCCGCAACGTCGCTGAAACACCGAAAAGGTACGGATCTATTGTCAGCGACATCGACGCGCCGGCGCTCGACGCGAGGCCAGTCGTCACGAGGGCGCGATAGAGCCGCGAAGAGCGACCCATCGCGGCGCCGCCTCCGAAGCTGAACGGCTTGCCACCGGAGAGAACAGCCTCGGCGACGAGCAGCGCCGGTGTATCAGGATGAGCCGCCTCCGGCGCCCGGTGAACCATCTGTATCACGGGGTTCGGCGCTGGATGCTCCACCCGCACCCGTCGTTCCCCATACTGCGGCGGCTCCGCCGTTCGAACCGCCGGGATGTCCTCGCCGCGCGGGATCGCGCCGAACTGTCGTTCGATTCGCTCCAGCGCATCCGCCGGATCGAGCGCCCCTGAGAACACGACGACAGCGTTATTCGGCGCGTAGTATCGACGGTAATGGCGGTACAGATCATCGCGAGTGATCTCCCGAAGGTCAGAGAGATGCCCGATGACACCATTGCCATACGGGTGTGCGCGAAACGCGACGCCGGCCACCTCCTCCGAGAGAAGGAAACCAGGGTTGTTCTCGTTACCCTGTCGCTCGGAGATAATGACCGTCCGCTCGCTCGCGACCTCGTCGGCGCTGAATCGCGAGTTGACCATCCGGTCTGATTCGATGTCGAGTGCAACCTGGAGTCTGTCGATCGGCAGTGTTTCGTAATACGCGGTGTAGTCGAGCCAGGTGAAGCCATTGAGCGCGCCGCCATTCGCTGTGATCGTGCGAAAAATCTCGCCGGCAGCAATGTCGGCAGTCCCCTTGAACTGCATGTGCTCGACCCAGTGCGAGATCCCGGTGATCCCGGCGACTTCGTTCCGCCCACCGACGCGATACCAGACCCAGAACGAGCCTATCGGAGCGCCAGACTGCTGCCGGGCGATCGCGGTCAACCCGTTCGGCAGGACACGTCGCATCGTGTAATCGGCCGCCATGACACCTCCATCGCCTCAACATTGCCACCGACCGTCTCTGCAGGTCAGTTCGAGTATAGGACCGTCTCCAACACAAAGAGGGCGCCCCAAACGGGACGCCCCCTGGAATCGACGAAGGAAATTCAGGATGGGAT
Source organism: uncultured Chloroflexota bacterium (assembly GCA_937870985.1). Lineage (GTDB taxonomy): Bacteria > Chloroflexota > Chloroflexia > Thermomicrobiales > CFX8 > JAMLIA01. The sequence goes on along the minus strand of CALMXF010000430.1, from coordinate 3,113 downwards.
GGTCTTCTTCGGCAACCACGTCATCATTGAGCGCAGATCCTCGCCGACCTGCTCGATCTGATGCCCGGTGGCCTGCTCGCGCAGCCGCATGAAGTTGCCGCGGCCGGCCTCGTTCTCAGCGATCCACTCTTTGGCGAATTCTCCCGACTGGATATCGCCCAGAATCTGCTCCATCGTCGCCCGGACGCGCTCGTCGATGACACGCGGGCCGGAGACGTAATCTCCGTATTCGGCGGTGTCCGAGACGGAGTAGCGCATGTACTTGATGCCGCCCTGATACATCAGATCGACGATCAGCTTCAGCTCGTGCAGCACCTCGAAATACGCGATCTCTGGTTGATAGCCGGCCCCGACCAACGTCTCGAACGCGGTCGTTACCAACGCCGATACGCCGCCGCAGAGAACAGCCTGCTCGCCGAACAGGTCAGTCTCGGTTTCCTCTTTGAACGTGGTCTCGATAACGCCCGCCTTGGTGCAGCCAATGCCACTGGCATACGCAAGGGCAAGCTCCTTGGCATGTCCGGTGTAGTCCTGATGCACGGCGATCAGCGCCGGAATACCGACGCCCTCGACGTACGTGTCACGAAGAATATGCCCCGGGCCCTTTGGCGCGATCATCGCAACATCCACGTTCGCGGGCGGAGAAATGTGGCCAAAGTGGATGTTGAATCCATGGGCAAACATCAGCAGCTTACCCTCGGTCAGGTTCGGGGCAATCGCCTCGTTGTACAGACGCTTCTGGATGTGATCCGGGACAAGCACCATGATGACGTCGGCCTCGGCCGCGGCATCGGCGACCGCCATCACCTTCAGACCGTTCTCTTCGGCCTTCTGCCACGAACGGCTGCCCTCATAGAGGCCGACGCGGACGTCGTAGCCAGATTCCTTCAGGTTCAGTGCATGGGCATGCCCCTGACTTCCGTAGCCCATGACTGCGATCTTCTTCTCTCGGAGCGCTTCCGGGTTCGCGTCCGCCTCGTAGTAGATTGTCGCCAACTGTCTGCCTGTTCCTTTCAATGTCTCAGTTCGCTGCGCACCATGCGGCAGCAACTTCACTCCCCGTGCCTTCGATCCGACGGTCAGGCTACCGCATCCTGGACAACTGTCAGTCGGGTGCTTCCGGATCCGCGCACCATCGCAACCAGTCCAGTTCGCGCAACCTCCTTTATGCCATATGGTCGGATCATGGTCAGCAGAGAATCGATCTTGTCGCTCGGCCCGGTCACCTCGAGAATGAGTGAATCCGGCGTCGCATCGACGAATCGCGCCCGGTAGATATCGGTCGCCAACCGCATGACATCGGCGCGAGTGCGTTCGGTTGCCGCAACCTTGACCAGGGCCAACTCACGCTGGATCAAGTTCTCAGCGGTGACATCGGTCACCTTGACAACTTCCAGCAGCTTGTAGAGCTGCTTGGTCACCTGCTCGACCATTCGGTCGTCGCCGCCGATGACGAACGTCATACGCGACAGGCCAGTGGTCTCGGAATGCCCGACTGCGACCGAATGAACGTTAAATCCGCGCTGGCGAAACAGACTCATGACACGGTTCAGGACACCCGGATGGTCCTCGACGAGTACTACCAGGGTATGCAGTCGCATCACCATTCTCACTCCCCCTTCTCGATGAGCTCGCCGAACGAGCCGCCACTCGGGATCATCGGGTAGACGTTCATTTCCTGGTCAACGACGAAGTTGATCAGGGTTGGCCCATCCGTCGCGCGGGCCCAGACGATCGCATCATCCACTTCCTCACGTCGCGTGACAGTGCGCGCTGGAATACCGTACGCGGTCGCCAGCATCTGGAAATCGGGCTGGCTGATAAACGTCTCCGAGTAATTACGATCATGGAACAGTTGCTGCCACTGGCGCACCATGCCGAGATAGCCATTGTTGATGATCGCAATGTTGACGTTTGCATGCTCCTGGACGATCGTGGCGAACTCGAACGACGTCATCTGGACGCCACCATCGCCGACGATCGCCCAGACTTCCGCCTCTGGCCGGCCGATCGCCGCGCCAAGCGCGGCCGGGACGCCAAACCCCATCGTTCCAAGGCCGCCCGATGTGATCCAGTGGTTCGGTGTGTCGCACTTGTAGAACTGGGCGGCCCACATCTGATGTTGGCCGACATCCGTCGCGACGACTGCGCTTCGTTCGGTCAGCTCGGACAGTCTCTCCATCACGAACTGCGGCTGCAACACGGTTTCGTTTCCGAGCGGTCGATAGGGAGGGGTTTGCCGCCAGTCATCGATTTCCGCAATCCACTCCTCATGGCGCAGCTCCTCGACGTCGGCTACCAGCATCGCCAGAGCCTGTCGCGCGTCGCCAACGACGGGGACGGCGGTCTCTACGTTCTTACCGATTTCGGCCGGGTCGATGTCGATGTGCACAATTCGGGCGTTCGGAGCGAACTTGCTGACACGGCCAGTCACCCGATCGTCGAATCGCATCCCGACGCCAATGAGCAGATCGGCCTCATGGATGGCGCGATTGGCGTGCGCGAAACCATGCATGCCGACCATGCCGAGGCACAGCGGATGTTGCTGGCTGATCCCGCCAATGCCCAACAACGTGAGTGCGACCGGGATCTGCGCGCGCTCCGCCAACGTTCGGAGCTCATCCATCGCGCCGGACAGGAGAATGCCGTGGCCGGCGAGGATGAGCGGCTTTCGCGCGTTGCGAATTTCCTGCGCTGCCAGCCGAATCTGCCGGCGGTGAGGGGTATAGGTCGGCTTGTAGCCAATCAGTTCCAGCGGCTCAGCCGGCGCAAGCTCACCCTGCGCCAACAGCACATCCTTCGGAATATCGACAAGGACCGGACCGGGGCGGCCTGAGCTGGCGAGGTGAAACGCCTTCTGGATTGTCGGGCCGATGTCGGCTGCGTGGCGAACCAGGAAGTTGTGCTTCGTGATCGGCAACGTGATCCCGGTGATATCGATTTCCTGAAATGCGTCGCTGCCAATGAACTGCTGAGCGACCTGACCGGTGATCGCGACCATCGGGATCGAATCGAGCATCGCTGTCGCGATTGGCGTGACGAGGTTGGTTGCGCCCGGGCCGGACGTGGCGAGGCAGACTCCAACCCTGCCCGTCGCGCGCGCGAACCCGTCG
>CALMXF010000429.1 GCA_937870985.1 uncultured Chloroflexota bacterium | reverse complement strand
ATGGCGATGATGATGGACGAGATGACCAAGACGGAACGGGTGATGGCCGCGGTGATGGGCGAGGAGGTCGATCGCATCCCCGTCTGCTTCTGGCATCACTTCAAGCCAGGGGGCTCCGGCCGCCGCATGGCGGAGGCAACGCTCGAGTTCTTCGAGGCCGAGTTCGATCTGGATATCCTGAAGATCATGCCGGATCTGCCCTATCCATTTCCCCGCCGTAGTGTCCGCACACCTGAGGACTGGCGGTTGATCGAGCCGATCGAGATCGTTCGATCGCGCTTCTTCCACCAACGGGCAGTTGCAATCCAGGCACTGCGCGACGCAGTCGGTTACGAGACGCCGATTGTGATGACGGTGTTTTCTCCGCTCTGTGAGGCGCTTCACTTCGCCGAGTCGTACGATCTGTTCCTCGAGCATGCTCGCACGAATCCGAGCGCCGTCCACGAAGCGTTGGCCACGATCGCCGAGAACCTGCGAGCTCATATCCAGGACTGCATCGACTCCGGCGCCGACGGTGTCTTCTTCGCTCTCCAGGGGTGCGCCAGCTCCGTCATGAGCGCCGCAGAATACCGTGAGCTCGGGCGGCCGTACGACCTGCTGGCTCTCCAGGGCGCGCGCGATAGCTGGCTCAATATCGTCCATGTCCACGGTGACCGCGATCTGTTCTTCGATGACGTGCTTGACTACCCGGTTCAGGTGTTGTCGTGGTCCGATCGTCTGGCCGGCCCGAGCCTCGCGGACGCGCGCGCAAAGACGGACCTCTGCCTGATGGGTGGCTGGCACGAGTTCGGCGCGTTGTCGAATGGACCCGACGCCGAGATCCGCTCCGAGGCCGAGGATGCGATCCGGCAGACAGGCGGGCGGAAGCTCATCCTTGCGAACGGCTGCTCGGTCCCGGACGACACCGATCCTCAGTGGCTCCACGCCGCCCGGGATCTGGTCGACGAGCTGGAACTGCCGGCCGACTGATCGGTGACTGGAGCTGCCCCGGTGACGAGCGAAGCCCGACCGCCCTCTCCGCCGACAGAGCGCGGCACGGTCATTGTGTTGATCAGCGATCTGTTCTTCTCGGTCAATATCCGCGTTACCTTGCGACGACTCGGGTACAACGCCGTCCTCACGCGCTCTGTCGGAGAGGTATCCGATGGTCTGGCGAGCGGCGATGTCCGGCTCGTCGTAGTCGATGGCACGGCCGTGGACACAGGCGAGAGTTGGGAGCGCATCGGGCAGATCGCTGCTTCGGGCATCCCGGTGCTCGTCTTTGGGCCACACAAAGAGGTCGAGACGCTTCGCGCGGCGAAAATGGCTGGCGTTACGCGGGTTGTCGCGAACAGCCAGTTCCATCGTGAGATGCCGGTGCTCGTCGAGCGTTATGCGCTGAACTCGCCAAGCCAGGATGGCGACGCCGAGACTACCGAGTGACGGGAACGACCAGGACGGTAACTGTCTGCGTCCGATTGCCATTCAACAGCACGGTGAGCGTGTACTCGACCGGACCATCTGGCACTGACGGCACGCTGAGGCTGATCGGCGCGGAGACCCAGCCCGACGCGACTGCCTGGCGCGGAAGTCGCTGGTTGGCATAGAGCGTCCCCGTCTGGTTCACGCGGATCTCGACGATGTCCTCGCGCGTCAGCCGGGTTACCGCGACTGCCAGCCAGAGATCCGCGGTCGTCCGGCCGACCGCGTTCCAGACGGTAATCTCGTCACCCTCGGGCGCGTTCGACTGTGAATCGACTCGATCGGTCAGCACGGCTCTGGTGACCCGCGCATTGCTGCTCGCCGGCGTAGACGGTGTGCCAGCTGTATCGTCGGCCGGCACGTTCGAAGCCGACGTAATCTCAAACGGCACGATGCGCGCTTCGATGCCATTTAGCAATAACGCCACAGCGTATGGGCCGGGCGGAAAATCGCCGCCGGGGCGTAGCGTGAACGAAAGCAGTCGGCCGTTGTCCGTTTCGTCTGGACCGAGCTGCGCTACCAGAACGTCGTCGCGATACCAGAGCGTGGTAAAGATCCAGCCAGTGGGATCGACCATGTTGGATACTCGCGCTCGGAAGATCAACTCCGTTGCGTCGGCAGGAAAGCTTGTGCGCACGCCGGTGGGCTTCCCCGAAGTATTGAATCCCGTCGCGAACGCCGCCTCCGCCACCGCCTTGGCCGGATCTCCCTTGCCGGCCCGGAAGACAAACCGATTGATCTTCTGATTGTCAATTAGCAGCTCGACCGCGTAGTCCGCGTCCGGTTTGAGCGCAAACGGCGGTCGATATTCGAGCGCGACCCAGGTGGGTCGGCCCTGCGTCTCGATCGCCAGTGCGTCGCTCTGGCCGATTACCTGGTCGTTCTCAATCCAGTAGGCGCGAAATGGCGCTCCTGGCCAGATGCCGAGGACGTGGACGCACAGGAAGATCTGCCGCGCCGTCTCGGAGACGACGGTCGTCTCGACAATCGGCGCCCCGTTGGCGTCGACGCGGGTTGCCAGCGCCACTCGATCGACGGTGTAGCTCCTGGCATCTGTCGTCGGCGACACGGTCGGGCTGGCGAGCGTGGGGCTGGCAATCGCAACCGGCGTAGGAGTCTCCGGAGCGATGGTGGTTGGCGTCTCGCGTATGACGCGTGGCGCGGCGCAACCAGAGAGAAGTAGCAGTGTGGCGAAGAGGACCGCGACGCTACGCGCCGGCCGGTTTGCGGTACTGGCCGAACGCATCCTGATATTCGTCTGCAACTTCCTGCGCGGTCTTATGAACATAGATCCTCGTGGTCGCCGGGGACGCGTGGCCCAGGAGCGTCTGCACAGTTGATTCTCGGACGCGCCGGCGAACGAGCTCGGACGCCAGGCCATGTCGAAACGAGTGGGGTGTGATCTCCGTCTCGACTCCGGCTGCTGTGCTTAGTTCGGCGACGATATGCTCGACGGTGCGGGGCGCGATGTTGCGTCCCGGTTCTCCAAGTTTGTCACGTCCGGAGAAGGCAGGAAAGGCGCCCGTTCCTCGCCCCTGGTCGCCGCGGGCTGTCCAGTACGAGACAAGCGCCTCGGCGGTCGCCGCGTCGAACAGAACCGTCCGGCTTTTCCCACCCTTCGCCCGATAGATCGATGCCTCCCCGCGCTCGAGGTCGATGTCGCGGCGCCGGAGGGCACAGAACTCCGAGACCCGGACGCCGGTGCGGTAGAGAAACAGGATCATCGCCCGCACCTTGAGGCGGCGAAGCTCCAGATGGGGCCGCGTCTCGTGTGGCCGATTCAGCGTGTAGTCCACGATGCATTTGATGTCGTCGAGATGAATATCCGGCGGGGGTGGAGTAAACCGCGGCATCATCGCGCGGACCCTCGTCCGCAACTTGTCGTTCGGCAGATCCGGGTGGAAGTCGTAGGCGGCGAGGTAGGCGTACCACTTGCGCACCGCAGCTAACTGCGTTTGAACCGTGCGCATCCTCGAGACCTCCTCGGGAGTCCGAAGATCGCGGGGCATCTCGGACGCCACGAACGCGGTGACATGCTCGATCGTTAGATCAGTCACCGGAGCGGTCGCCGGATCGAGCCCGAAATCCCGGATGACTACGTCGAGGAATCGCCGGAGCGAATAGTCGTACGTACGCCGAGAACGGGGCGACAGGCGCAGATCCTCGTCGATGAATCGCCGGTGCGCGTCAACGATCGTCATCTGTTCGCTGTCCTGGGTTTGTTCAGAGTGTACGTACATATAGATACTATAGCGTCGATGCCTGGTAGTGACAAGGTCGGGCCAAGACGAACCCGGCCGGCCCGGTCGCACAACGATTTGCCCGAAAACCGACAGCACCCGCGGACGATCGCCCGCGGGTGCTTCTTCTGGCCGAGTAGCGTTGACGATCAGGCCTGGCTGGCGTCGTATCCGTAGACGCCCTCGTGGGCGTGCCGGAGGTACTCGGCCAGCAGGTCGATGGCCGCCTGGATGTCGCTTCGCGAGCACATCTCGTTGACGGTGTGGACATACCGTGTCGGGATCGACATCGTGATCGCCGCGACGCCGCCTCGGGTTCGTTGCACCGCGCCTGCGTCGGTGCCGCCACGTGGGAGGATCTCCAGTTGGTAATCGATGCCGGCCGCGTGCGCGACCTCGCGCATATGCCGGACGAGCCGGTAGTTCGAGATCGATGCGGTATCCATGATCTTGATCGCGACGCCAGCACCCAGCTTTGTGACCGTGTCCTGGTCCTTCGTGTCAGGGATATCTCGCGCAAGCGTCACGTCCAGCGCGATTCCGATATCGGGGTCGACGTGATACGACGATGTTGTAGCCCCTCGGAGCCCGACCTCTTCCTGAGTTGTGGCAACAGCGATGATCTCGGCCGCGACCGGGCCATCCAGCTTGCGGAGTGCCTCCAGCATCTGGAACACGCAGATCCGGTCGTCGAACGCCTTGCCCATAACGTTGTTGCCGATCATCTCGACCGTGCGCTGCATCGTTACCATATCGCCGATTTCAACTCGCGCCCGGACCTCATCGGCGGCGAGGCCCACATCGACGTAGAGCTCTTCGACCGTTGGTGGCTTGATCTCACCAGGGCTCAGAAGATGGATCGGCTTCGCGGCGGTCGTCAGCACCCCGAGAAGCGGCTCCCCCGCGTACCCGTGAACGAGAACGCGCTGGGCCGGCAAGACGCGTGGATCGAATCCCCCGGCTGGATGAACTCGAATGAAGCCCTTGTCGTCGACGTGTCTGACGATGAAGCCGATCTCATCCATGTGGGCCAGCAGCATGACCCGAGGCCCGCCAGTGCCCTTTCGGACGCCGACGACGTTGCCGAGCGCGTCCACCGACACATCATCAACGAGCCCGCGCATCTCGGCGACGACGATGTCGCGGATCGCGTCCTCTCGGCCGGGAATTCCGGCCGACTCGCAGAGACTTTTCAGTAGACCCAGATTCAACGAGGTATCGTCGCTCATGGAACCTCCCGTGTTGCGGTGTTCAGTAGGGAAGTACTCCTTCCCGGCCGCCGGGGGCGACTCTAGCAGCGGAGTGGGCCGGCGTCAAAGCGGCCGCCCGATCCTCGCCTGGATCGAAGGATCTTGCTCCGGGATCGAAGTCGGCGAATCCGAAACACCTCGGTCGCGGGATGATGATGTGGCTATCGACCGCTGATGCCTGCCCGGGTATGCTGGCGACTGGCCGTAGTAACGACGGCCGCGCCAGCAGGAGGAGACACGAATGAGCACGAACAGGTTTCCGCTGATCTTTGATGGACATAACGACACTGTCCTGAGCATGGCCGGCGGGCGGTCGATCTTCGAACGATCCGACGAAGGTCACATCGACCTGCCACGCGCCGCCGAGGGTGGTCTGGGCGGCGGCTTCTTTGCCGTCTACATTGCCGACCCGCTGCCTGACGAGGTTCTGGACGCCGACCCCGAGGAGCGCGCAAAGGCGGCGATGGGACGATATCTGGACGAGTCGAAGCGCCCGCCGATGATGACACTCGAATATGCGCAGGGGCAGGCGATGAGCCACCTCGCCAGGCTGTTCCGTGCCGAGCGAGAATCAGAGGGCAAGATTCGCATCGCCCGCACAGCAGCTGAGCTGCAGCGCAATCTCGACGAGGGCGTCTTCACGATGGTGTTGCACTTCGAGGGCGCCGAACCGCTGGATACCGAAGGCGACGCGCTCGAGGTGTTCTATCAGGCTGGCTTGCGTTCTCTCGGGCTCACCTGGAGCCGGCAGAACCGGTTCTCGGAGGGGGTGCCATTTCGTTTTCCCAGCAGCCCCGATGTTGGCGACGGGCTGACCGAAGCCGGCAAGCAGCTCGTTCGCGACTGCAATCGCCTTGGCGTGATGATTGACATGTCACACCTCAACGAGAAGGGCTTCTGGGACGTCGCGGCGATCAGCGAGGATCCCCTGGTCGCAACCCATTCCAACGCGCATGTGATCTGCGCGAGCCCGCGGAACCTGACCGACAAGCAGCTCGACGCGATTCGCGACAGCCGCGGGATCGTTGGCCTGAACTTCAACGTCGGCTTCCTTCGGCCAGATGGCGGCCGCGACGCAGACATGCCGTTGTCGATCATGGCCGATCACGTCGATCACCTCGTTGAGAAGCTCGGCATCGACGGCGTAGCGATGGGTTCCGACTTCGATGGCGCGCAGATGCCGACTGACCTGCGCGACGCGGCCGGCTTGCCGAAGCTGATGCAGGAGCTTCAGGATCGTGGCTACGACGACGAGTCGCTTCGCAAGATCGCCCACGAAAACTGGGTCCGCATCCTTCGCGAAACCTGGGGAGAATAGATAGAGCTGGGGCGCGCCGGATCGTCTCCGGTGCGCCGTCTACCCCTCTGCTGTCGACGCGGCGACAACCTTCGGACGCAACATCAGATTCTGGCTGCCAGACCGGAACCCGGCGAGGTCAAGCGCCGCATAGGCATAGCCTGCCTCGCGCATTGCCGCGACGATCTCCTCGCGCAGCTCCATCGCGCGGACGAAGTCGGCCTCCGGCAGCTCGATCCGCGCGACCATTTCGTGATGCCGCACCCGGAAGCCACGGAAGCCAAGCCCGCGCATGGCCGTCTCCGCCTTTGCGACGATCTTCAGCTTCTCGACGGTAATCGGGTCGCCGTAGGCGAAGCGTGAGGACAGGCAGGCAAACGACGGCTTGTCCCAGGTGCGCAGGTTCAGCCCCGCCGAAAGCTCGCGAATCTCCTTCTTGCGGAACCCAAGCTCGGCCAACGGGCTACGGACGTTCCAGTTGCGGGCGGCGCGCATGCCCGGACGATGATCGCCGAGATCGTCGGCGTTCGTTCCGTCGAGCAACCATTCATATCCGCGTTCCTGGGCGATCTCAGCAAGACGAGAATAGAGCTCGGTCTTGCAGAAGAAGCAGCGCTGGCTGTTGTTGGCCGCGTAGCGAGGATCTGTCAGCTCCATCGTCCGCGCGTAGATGAACTCCGTCCCGATCTCGCTGGCGATTTCGCGCGCCTCGCGCATCTCCTCTTCGGGATACGTATCGGAGAGTCCGGTTCCAGCGGCAACTCGGTCGCCCAGCGCGTCGTGTGCGACCCTCAGCACGAGCGCAGAGTCCACTCCGCCACTGAACGCGACAAGCGCCGAGCCGAGCCCGGCTATATGAGTGCGCAGCTCTTCGTAGCGCGCCTGAAGTTCTGGTGTCACAGGATTCAACCTTTCTCACTCCCCGTGGGACGGGGATCTCCGTTCCGATGCTACAGAAGGTCGGCTCGCCCTGTCAAAGAGCAACGCTGCATACTTGGACACATGAGCTGCAGATCACATACGATCGTCGCACCCCACGAGCGGACGCCGGGCCGCTGCCACCCAGAAACCCGAGGCTGATGTTCGACCAGATTCGTTCTCGCCTGTTGATCGGGGTACTGGCCGGCGTCGTCGTCATGGCGGCTATGGTTCTCGTTTTCGATGCAGGCAACCTTGCCGATGCCCTGCGTAACTTCGACTGGCGGCTACTCCCGCTCATCCTGGGCCTGACGGTGATCAATTACGTGCTGCGCTTCGTAAAGTGGCAGTACTTCCTTCGAGTGCTCGATATCCGGTCGCTGACACGTTGGGATTCTGCTCAGATCTTCCTGGCCGGTTTCACGATGGCGCTCACCCCCGGCAAGGTCGGAGAGTACCTCAAGGCGTATCTTGTGCGGGTGCGGACTGGCGTGCCGATGGCGAGGACCGCGCCAGTTATCTTCGCCGAACGTCTCTCAGATGGCTTCGCGCTGCTCATCCTGGCGTCCTTCGGGTTGTTAGTCTTCCGCCAGGGTTGGCAGATCATGGTGGCCGGAACAATCCTGATGGCCCTCGTCGTTGTGTTGATCCAGCGCGAGGAGCTAGTCCATTCGCTGCTCAGGTGGCTGGAAGGCACGCGCATCGGCGCGCGTGTGCATCTGCTGGAGCAACTCTACGATTCAGCGCATGAGCTACTGCGACCGCGACCACTCCTGGTTGCGGTCAGCCTGGGCGTCGCGTCGTGGCTCGGTGAGTGTCTCGCGTTTGTGTTGGTGCTGGTCGGTCTGGGGATCGACCCCAGTTGGAGCCTGGTTACGGCCGGGATCTTCGTCTTCGCCTCGGCAACATGGATCGGTGGCGCGTCGATGCTGCCAGGCGGACTCGGCGCAGCGGAACTGACCGTCGCGGGACTGCTTCTCCTTACAATCGACGACCCGGCGATGACTCCCGGTCTGGCCGGCGCCGCGACCTTGCTCATCCGCTTTGCAACTCTCTGGTTCGGTATCCTGATCGGCAGCATCGGACTGGTCCGCGTCTCGCGCTGGAGGGATGCGCCGAGCGCGGTGGAGACGGTGTCGGAGGCGTCCTGACAGAACATGAGAGAGCGGGATGAAATGAGTGAGACCCCAACAAGTCACGATAGTTGCGCTGTCTGCGGGAGTCCACTGCC
>CALMXF010000428.1 GCA_937870985.1 uncultured Chloroflexota bacterium | reverse complement strand
CGAGCGCCGAGAGCATCGCCATCGGCACTAGCCACTGCAGCGTCAGCGTCAGTGCGTCGCCGACGATGATCGAGGCGAGCAAACCGAGCAGCGCATTCACGGCAAAAACAGCTACGACCCGTGAGAGCAGCACCGCCCGCTCGCTGGTTGCCATCGAGCGGCTCAGCTCCCAGGCCGGATCGACGCCGGGGCCGTAGGCGAACGCGATGCCGATGCCGGCCAGCACAGGCGCGAGCACGGCGATCCATGGCTCTCCCGTCTGGGCCGTCACCACAATCCCGACGACCAGCACGACGACGCTTGCCAGCAGCCATGAGACGACCAATGACGGAGTCGTCACGATAACGCGCGCAAAGGCCGACGAGCCGAGCAGCCGCGCCATCGCCCGCTCGACAGCACTTGTCGGCGGCGACCAGACCCTTCCCGCAACCCCGGACCAGACGCGCCCGAAATCAACATCTGGGGGAACGTGGTCGCTCACGACGAGCCTCCTTCAAGTGCGGCACGCAGCAGGCGGCGGATGCGATGCATCCGACTCTTGACGGTCCCCTCGGGGATGCCCATGCGCTGCGCGGCGTCGGCGGTCGAGCGGTCCTCGATCAGGACCATGCGCGCCAGATCGCCATGGTCGGTATTCAGGCGGGCGAATGCGCGCTGCAGGTCTATTCGCAAGGCGGACTGTGCCGCCATGTCGTCAGTCATATGCAGGCCCAGATCGGGCAGCGGTCGGCTGTGCTTGCGTGCCCAGAGTGCCGCCTGCCGAGCGGCGATGCCCCACATCCATCCTCCAACCTGCCCCGCCCCGCGATACGTCCCTGCGCCACGCCAGACAGCGAGAAACGTCTCCTGCAGAACGTCCTCAACGGCATGGGCTGGCAAATGTGCGCGAAGTCGGGCAGCCAGCCAGCCGGCGTGACGCTCGAAGAGTGTCCGCAAGGCCAGGTCGTCTCCACCGGCAATGGCGGTTAGCAGGTCGTGATCATCCATCTCATTTACTCTGTTGCGTGTTCGACACGATTGGTTCACGCCTGACGATCTATGCGACCATATGAGCGCCGACAGAGCGAGGCGGCGCCGTGTTATCGCCCCGCGAACATGACAATCGGAGCGTAGCAGTGTCATCGAACGCGCAGACGCCACGGACTTATGTCAACACCAGTGTCGTTGCGGATTCCAACAGCTCGCCGAGTCGCGAGCCGATGGCGTTCCATCGGCAGCTGGCCGGCTACGCGCCATCGCGGCTGGCCGAAGCGCCGGACGCGGCGAGAGCGTTGGGGATCGGTCGGCTGCTGGTCAAGGACGAATCCAGCCGGTTGGGTCTGCCGG
>CALMXF010000427.1 GCA_937870985.1 uncultured Chloroflexota bacterium | reverse complement strand
GCAGCATCCATCTGGGCCCGTTTGTATGAACATGCGGGCTACGGAGGTTCGTCGTGGATCTGGTACTTCCCCGGCCCTTGCGGAGCATATGGATACGGCACGGGATGGGCAGTCGACTGAGTTGGGAGTTCGGCCAACGACAAGGCATCATCGGCAAAGACCAGCAGCGGATCAAACTGCTACGGGTGGGAGTTCTGGACGGATATCAGTTTCGACGGATCGGCGTATGGATGTGCGAGCCGCCTGATGCCTGAGCACCGACTGGCCTCACCCACGCTTGGTGATGTTGCAGGCAGACATGCTACCGCTCGTCGTCCAGCGACTCAACTTCGTCGCGCAGCGCCCTCACCTGTTGTCCCAGATACAGGAGGTACACGGCGATCGCCAGCCAGGTGATGCCGAACGCAGCGAACAGGTAACCCAGGTTATTGTCCATCGTTCCTATGCCTCCGAGCCGCCGGATACCTCGCCGGCCCGCGCGAGCGCCGCCGGCTGTGGCGCCAGCAGTGCATCCATCTCGCGATCGGCCAGCCTGTCCCGAACAACTTCGATTCGGATCTTCTGAATCAGCAGGTAGACGAATAGCAGCGTGAACCCCGTGAAGCAGACCAGTAACGTCCAGAGCATCTCGTTCGGCAGATTCGGCCCACCAGTATTCAGCACAACCGGCTGCGGGTGGAGCGTCCGCCACCATTGCACCGACAGGTGGATGATCGGCACGTCCACCGCCCCGATGATCCCCAGCACCGCCGCGTACCGCGCGCCTCGCTCCGCGTCAGCCGCGTACGACCGGATCATGAAGTAGCCCAGATAGATAAACCACAGGATCAGTGTCGTCGTCAGCCGCGCGTCCCATGTCCAGAACGTGTTCCAGATCGGCCGGCCCCACAACGACCCGGTGATCAGCACCAGCGTTGTGAACAGGAATCCCAACTCGGCCCCAGATCGTGCCAGCCGATCCCAGCGCATATTCCGCTTCCAGAGATACCCGACGCTGCCAACGAAGATCACCCCGAACGCCAGGTACGACAGCCAGGCCATCGGCACGTGGACGTAGAAGATGCGTTGCGCCTGCCCCTGCACCGAGTCCATCGGAGCGTAGACAAACGCCATGAAAATGCCAATCGTCAGCACCGCGACAGTGACCGCCCCGAGTGCCTGGACCTTCAGGTCCGACTTTCGGGCGCGCGCGGTTTGACCAGCTCTTGATTCACTCACAATAGATCATTCCTCGAGGACAAGGTCGAAGACGACGTACGCGATAGCGACGAAGATCGCATCGAACGCCGCAAGGAGATTAAACCACGGCCAGGCGTCACCGAGGTTCCCTTCGAACACCAGCGTCGTCGCCCTCACACAACCGATCACCACTGGTATGGCCAGCGGAAAGAGCAACAGCGGCATCAGAATCTCTCGCGAGCGGCTCCCAGCTGCGAGCGCCGAGAACAATGTGCCCAACCCGGAGAACCCGATCGCTCCGATTAGCGCAATCGCCACCACCATCGGCCGCAGCGCCGGCAGGTCATATAGCGCCGCGAACACCGGCAGCGACACCAGCTGCACTGCCAGCACAAACACCAGGTTCGAGATCAGCTTGCCCAGGAAGATCGTCCCGCCGTCCACCGGGCAGAGCATCAGCCCCTCCAGCGTTCCACGGTCGCGCTCGACCGCCAGCGAGCGCCCCAGCCCAAGCATCCCGGCAAACAGATAGGCGATCCAGAGCCCTCCTGCCCCGCTCGCCTCGCGTCCAGCTCCGGTCAGGTCGAACGCGAAGTTCAGCGTCACAATCGTAATCAGGGCAAACACCAGCATCGCCCCGAGGAACTCCCGTCCTCGCGCTTCGACCACCAGGTCCTTCCAGACCAGCGCCCCGACCCGTCGCATCGCCTAGCCGCCCACCCCGGCGATCGCTGCCTCCACATCCCCCCGCGTCACATCCGTCCGATTCGCGTCGACGACGATTGAGCCAGCGGAGACCACCACCACACGTGTCGCGAGATCCAGTGCCAGATCGAGTGCATGCGTCGTCACCACGGCGCTTCCGCCGGCCCGCACATGCTCATCGACCATCCGTGCCAGCACCTCGCGGCCTGCCGCATCGAGCCCGGTGTCCGGCTCATCGAACAGCAACACATCTGGTTCATGGAGCACGGCCCGCGCCAGATTCAATCGCTGAAGCAGGCCCCGCGATAGTGTTCCTGCGGCATCATCCAGGCGCGCGCCGAGGCCGACATGTTCCAGGGTCGCCTCGACACGTTCCTCGAGTCTCTCGAGCTGAAACATCGTCCCGAAAAAGCGCAGATTCTCCCGACAGGTCAGCTCCGGGTAGAGCCACGGCTGATGAGCGACGACCCCCAGTCGGGATCTCACAGCCTGTCGTTCCTGCCATGCATCCACCCCAAAGGCGAAGACCGTGCCCCGCGTCGGCCGGGAGAGTGTCGCCATCGTCCTGAGGAGCGTTGTCTTGCCCGCCCCGTTGGCGCCCAGCAACGCCACGCATTCACCCTGAGCGATCTGCAGGCTCACATCGCGGAGCACAACAGCTCGACCGTATCGTTTCGAAACTCGTTGCGCGTCCAGTGGCGCGGGCGCGATGCTCACGCTGCGTCGCCGGCCGGTCTGTCAGCGATTCGTCCCGACGCAGCCCGACCTTCGACAACAACCTCTGTCTCGTCCAGCGGATCGTCCGGGTCTGGCCCGAAAACGTCCTCAGCCTCATCGCTCCCGATATCAGGGAGGGGAATAGCGTCGACGACGATCTCGTCCGGCTTCGCCAGCAACACGGGCTCAAGAACGAAGGCGAATACCAGAACCCCCAGCAACACCGTCCCAATGAGCGCGAGCGTCATCCGTTTGCCTCGTCCCCCGGCGCCCGACTCGGATTGCCGAGCGCCTCGCGCGCGATTGTCTCCAACTCTTCGTCCTCCGCGCTTACTGCCGGCGTGATCGGTCGCGGCGCCCGCGTTCGCTCGCGGATGAACGTCGCCACGACCACCGCGCCAAGCGCCACCGCCACCAGCGGCATCCACCAGAGCCCCAGCCGGAACCCTGATTTCGGTGGGTCGAACAGAATGGATTCTCCGTAGCGGGCGACGAAGTAGTCCTTGATCTGCTGGTCGGTCTCTCCCGCCTGAACCTTCTCCTCGATGATCCCGCGCATCTGCCGAGCAAGCTCGGTCTGGCTATCGGCAATCGACTCGCCGACACAGATCGGGCAGTGGATCTCGCGCGCCAGCCGGATTGTCCGCTGCGAGTAGATGTCTTCAGCGCCAGCGATCGACGCCGACGAGAGAATGACCAGCAGCGCCACCGCGAGCGCAACGACCACCCTATGCTGTCGCCTCACCGGTCGCCTTCCCTCGCGCTGGCGCGGTAATCGCGACACGACGCGGAACCGGGGCCGGCCAGAACACGATCAGCATCCCCATCATGTAGATCAGCCCGCCAACCCAGACCCATGGAACCAGCGGATTGATGAAGATATGCAGGCCCGCCGCGCCACCGTCATTCCACTCCGTCAGCATGACGTATACATCGTCGAAGCCGGTCGTCTTTACGGCGACCCGCGTCGTCGGCTGCTGCTCGAATCCATCGAAGAAGAACCGCTTCGCGTGGATAACACCATGATCGCGTCCACCCGAGCTCACGTCGATATTCGCCGTGTACACGTCGGCATCGACGATCCGGCTCCGCTCCAGCCCGTTGAAGGTGAGAGTGTACTCGGCCACCTGCACCGACTCACCCGGGTTCAGCATCACCTGTCGCTCACTCTGGAAGAACTGCGTCCCGATAATGCCGATCGCGATGACCGCGACGCCGAGATGCACGATATATCCGCCGTATCGCCGCGGGTTGCGTTTCGTTACCCCCACCACGGCCGCCGGCAGCGACTCTCGCGTGCTTCGCCGTCGGGCCGCAGCGCCGCGCCAGTATTCGACTCCAACCGCGCCGATCGCGAACACCGCGGCAGCCACACCGATCGCGGCAGGCGGCTGTCCGAACAGGAACAACAATGCAACGATGGTCAGGAGCGCCAGCGCCATCGGCACTGTCGCCGCCCGGCGTAGCGCGCCCAGTGTCGTCTTACGCCAGGCGAGAAGCGGGCCAATACCCATCAGGACCAGCATGACTGCGAATAACGGGCCGTTCACCTGCCGGTAGAACGGAGGCCCGACGGTCAGTTGCGATCCAGTTGCCGCCTCGGACACGATCGGGTAGATCGTCCCCCAGAATGTCGCGAACGCAATCCCCGCGAAGACGAGGTTATTCAGCAGGAACCCGGTCTCTCGCGACAACACCGCGTCGAACGTGTTCTCCGATTGCAGCATCGGCATGCGGTAGATCATCAGCCCGATCGCGACCACCGTCACCAGCGTCAGGTAGCCGAGGAAGAAAGGACCGATCGACGATACCGCAAACGTATGGACCGACTGGATCAGGCCACTCCGGACCACAAACGTGCCGAAGATCGCCAGCACGTAGCTCGCCAGTAGCAGCCCCATGTTCCAGACCTTGAGCATCCCGCGACGCTCCTGGACGATCACCGAGTGGATGAACGCCGTCCCCGTCAACCACGGCAGCAACGAGACGTTCTCGACCGGATCCCAGCCCCAGTATCCGCCCCAACCCAGCACGTGATACGCCCACCAGCCGCCGAGAAAGATCCCCGTACCGAGGATCGCCCACGCCACCAACGCCCACGTCCGGACAAATCCCAGCCATTCGCGGGTCATCCGCCCGGAGATCAGCGCCCCGATCGCGATCGAGAACGGGACTGAGAAGCTGGCAAATCCCGAAAGCAGCATCGGCGGGTGGATCAACATCCCGGGATCGCGCAACAGCGGGTTCAGCCCCTGGCCTTGCGCCGGGACGATCGCGTTGATCTCGAATGGAGAGCGGACCATCGTCAGCATGAGCAGGAAGAAGCTCGAGAGCGCCAGGAATGTTGCCGCCGCGTGCGGCACGAGCCGTGGGAAACGCGCCCGATTGCGGACGAACGCAATCGACGCCAGGATCGACGCCATTGTCGTCCAGAACAGGAGGCTCCCCTCCTGACCACCGTAGAACGCGGTCACCACATATCGCAACGGCATATCACTGCTCGACCGCGACGACACATAGGCGAAGCTGAAATCGTGCGTGATGAACGCTGTCAGAAGGATCGCGTCGGCGACCAGTAGCAGAAATGTGACGCCAACAACAGCCCGAACCGCCGAAAGCGACAGTTCCGGAATTCGCCGTCGCTCGCCAAAGACTGCTGCCCCAATACCAAAGAATGCTGTCACGAGCGCCAGCAGCAGTGCGCCATGCGCCAGTTGAGCCATCGGCGCGGATCCCTTCTGTCGGAGGCTGGGCTACCCTGTTGTCTGGGTCGCCGACTCGAAGCGCGAGGGGCACTTCGTCAACAATGTCGAAGCGTGCATCGTCCCGTCGGACCCGACCTTGCCCTCGACGACCACCTCGACGTGTTCGGAGAAGATATCAGGAACCACCCCGGTGTAGACCACTGGGAGTGTGTTTACCCCGTCGGTCATCGTGAAGCGCAACTCGTTGGTCGCCACGTCGCGCTGGATCGATCCGGCAAGCACAGTGCCGCCAACACGCATCTGATCGCCGGATGTCGACTTACCAGACGCTTCCATCTCGCCAACGGTCTTGAAGTACGCCATGGACGAGCCCATCGCGTTGAAGACAAGGAACCCCACCGAGGCGACAATCACGCCCGCAACAATGAGCAGCTTCGGGTTCAACCACGGGTTCCGCCGCCGCAGCGGCGTCATGGCAGTCGTCGAGGCCATCAACCTATCCCCATCTCGTGTTCAGACCAGTCCCTTGCCGTAGACACTCGCAAGAACGACGCCCAGTCCGAATGCGAGGGCGCCGAGCGTGAGTATCAGCTCCGGCCGCGATCGTCGTCTCGGCGCATCGGTGCGTGCGCGGCGTCTGGGCCGTAGTCCCGCTAGCCAGAAAGCCACCAGAGCGGCGACGATCTTCGCAGCCAGGACTCCTGCATATGTCAGACCACCGCCCGCGTTCGATAGCCGATCGAACGTCAGGATCACACCTGTCGCGAGCATGACAACCGTCGTCACCCGCGCCCAATCGCCATAGAGTGCCTGCGCCGCTGCGACGAATGCACGCGGCGGCTCCTCGGTCTGCCGCATCGCCGGCCGGATCGCCACGAGGTAGTATACCCCTCCTCCGAGCCAGACCGCGGCGGCGAACGCGTGTGCGAGCCGCAGCAACAACAAGAACGCCTCGCTTGCGCTCACTTCCTCGTCATCCCGGCAACCCCGGAATGCCGGACAGGAACCGCTGCCCAAGGATCGCCAGCCGGAACATCTGTCCGCTGACGAGCAACACCCCGACCACGATCATCGTGACCCCGCTCAACGAGGTAATCAGCGCGGCGTGGCGCGTGCCCCAGGTGATCACGCTGCGGATTTGCCCAACTCCCGCGCCGACCATCAGAAACGGTATGCCCAGACCCAGCGAATACGCTGTCAGAAGGAGCGTTCCGTACCGCACCGTATCCGCTGTGCTCGAGTAGACGAGGATGGAGGCCAGAATCGGCCCGAAGCACGGGGTCCAGCCGAGCCCGAACGCCATCCCCAGCAACAACACCTCGCTCGGCGAGAAGGTGCGCGGCTGAAAATCCACTCGACGCTCGCGCATCAAGAACGGCGTCCGAAACCCCCAGAGAATAACGATCCCCATCAGGATCATCACTCCCCCGGAGAACCGCGCCAACGGCTGTCGGTACTGATCCAGCAGATCGCCAAACACCGAGGCCGACGCCCCCAGCGCGATGAACACCAGCGAGAAGCCGAAGACGAACGCCAGGCTAGGCCAGATTGCCTGCACACGTGGCGGCAGCGATGCGCCATGCCGGCCGGCAGCTGAGCTCGTGATCAGCGACAGGTACCCGGGTAGCAATGGGGCGACGCACGGGGATAGGAACGACACGAACCCCGCGCCGAATGCTGTCAGCAACCCGACCGAGGACACTGCTACTTCCTTGCCTCGTCGACCATATCCTGGAGCTGCCGTATGCTCGTCACCGCCCCTGGAAGATGCGCCACCATGTTGCCCTCGGCATCCACTACGAATGTCTCCGGCACTCCGCTCACCCCGTAATCGACGGCGATTTTCTCGCCGCTATCGGGTCCGGTTGGGTAGTTCACCTCATACGTGTCCAGAAAGGTTCGCGCGTCCGCGTCGGTATCCCACACGTTGACGCCAACCATCACCACATCATCACCCAGGGCGCCGCGCGCCGTCGTCAACAGCGGCATCTCCTGGCGGCACGGCCCACACCAGGATGCCCAGAAGTTCACCAGCACGATCTTCCCACGCTGGTCCGACAGCCGGAATTCCTGGCCATCGAACGTCTTGAGCGTGAAGTCGCCAGCGATCTTGCCTTTCTCGAGAACGAGCGCTCCCGATGAGTTCACCCGGCCACCCTGTCGCACGCGCGCGCCCTCCGGCGCGAGCAACGCATAGGCCAACAGCCCAAGCAGCGATCCGACCAGGATTAACGCGACCAACGGCACGACGAACGACCCAAATCGGCTTCGCGGCAGCGGTGGCGCTGCGACGGCAGCGTTATCGTTCGCGGCGGTCTGCTCCGGATGGTCTTCTGGAACCGTTGTGTCTGAATCCTGCATCGTTCGTCCTTGAAAAGTCTGGAAACCGTGGGTCTCTCGTGGGGGAAGAGGGACTCGAACCCTCACACCTTGCGGTACGTGCTCCTAAGGCACGCGCGTCTGCCGATTCCGCCATCCCCCCGAGTTAACTCTAAGCCGTCAAAAGTATAACAACGCCCGCCCGACATGGTTCCGCGTCGACCGGAATCGCTCAACCGTGGCCCGAGACGTGCAAAACGCCAACCGAGGGATCGTAGCCGCCTGGGTTGCGGCTCCGCGGAGACCGGGCCAATTGAAGGGAACAGTGATGGGAGCCTCACGTCATCGACGCCGCAGGCCCTTCCGAGCCGGGCTACACCAGCCACATCCGCCCGGCCGGGCACACGCACATCGCTACCGCGTCGCTGCGATCAGCACTGGCTGCTTTTCATCGCGGGACATCATCGTCGCCGACGACGACGGCAACACCTTTCTGATGGCGCCGGCCAACCGTCGGCTAGCTCCGCTGGACACCGCCGAGCGCGATGCACTCGGGATGTTCTACGAGCCTGCCGCCGACTTTGACTGGCACACGCTTGCAGACCTCCGGCATCGCTTTTACGACGTCTGATCGTACCCAAACGAAAACACGCTGGGGCGAAGGCGCCGTGCGCCCTCATCCCAGCGTGTTGCTCAATCGGTCGACTCTAGTGGCCGCAGCCGCAGCCCTGTGACGTGCCGGCGTCCATCCCGGTGTCAAAGGAATGCCCGCAGGCGCACGACGCTACCGCGTTCGGGTTGCGAACCGTGAAGCCGCCACCCATCAGGCTGTTGACGAAATCGATCTCCGCCCCGCCGACATACATCGCCGAGAACTCATCGATCACCAGCTTGACGCCCTTGGCTTCGATCACGGTATCGCCGTCGTCAGCGGCCTCCTCGATCGACATCCCGTATTGCAATCCCGAGCAGCCGCCCGGCGCGACGAACACGCGCAGCGCATGATTCGGTGTTCCCTGTTCGGACAGGAAATCGCGCAGCTGCTCGACAGCCTCATCCGTAATGGTCATTATCGACATGGATATACCTCCCATGGAATCAGCGCCCCATAGCACTGTGGATACAACGAAGTATATACCGTTCCGAAACCCCTGTGATGATAAGCCGCTGCCTATCCCCTGTCGAGAATCTGTCGCAGCAGCCGAAGCTGTCGATCGAGCTCGCCAGGGTCGCGTCGATACTCTAGCACCACTGCGCCCGGCGTGCTTCGTTCAAGCACGAAATGGAGCAGCCGCACCTCGCGTTCCGTCATCACTTCGTGAACGTCGTCGAGCCGCCCGGTATTCCCTTCTCCGGCAATCGGCCGCGGACTACTCACATGCACCTCGCCGACTCGCTTCAGCGGCAACGCAGCCAGCATCGTCTCAGCCTCGCACCCCAGCCAGCTCGCCGACACAGCGAGGTGCCCGATGTCCAGCAGCAGCCCGCAGCCCGTTGCCTCCAGCACTTCACTGACAAACCCGGGATCGCAGACGTGCTCATAGGCGCCCTCGGGGCAGTAGTCGAGATTCTCGAGCAGCAGCGGCACATCCAGGCGTCCGACCGCCGCGGTCGCGGACGCCACGATTCGAGCGAGAAGCTCATCACGCTCCAGCAGCCGCGACCGCGGGAGCATGTGGCCGTCAAACAACACGCGCTCAGTCGAGAATCCCAGATGCAGGCTGAACCACGGGCTGCCGGCCCGCCCGATCGTCGCGTTTGCCCGCCCGGCCCATTCATCGCTGACATAGTCGGTGTTTGCCAGGCTCACGTCGAGGTCGAGGTTGTGCAGCAGCATCGGGCCATGCCAGCCCCGGATTGCGTCATCCAGTCCCCAGCCCGGCGCTTCGACAAGATCGACCAGCCCGCCAAGATCGGCCAGCATCGCCGCGGCCGGCGACCACGTTGTCCCGAGCAGCGGTCGGTTACTGACGCTCACGCCGCCAGAATCGCCGCCAGCTGTCGGCGGACCTCATCGCCGTACTCCCAGGTCGAGAGCGTCTCGCCACCCTGAGCAATGTCCGCCGTCCGGGCGCCCGCGTCCAGCGTCCGACTAATGGCATCCTCGATCGCCACCGCCTGCTCTTCCAGCCCGAACGACACTCTCAACATCATCGCCGCCGAGAGAATTGCGCCGGTCGGGTTCGCGACGCCCTTACCCGCGATGTCCGGAGCGGAACCGTGGATCGGCTCGTACACCCCGAACTTCCCGCCTTCGCCGATACTCGCCGACGGCAACATCCCCAGTGAGCCGGCCAGCACGGAGGCCTCGTCACTCAGGATATCGCCAAACATGTTCTCCATAATCAGCACATCGAACGATCCTGGTTGCGCAATCAGCCGCATCGCGCAGGAGTCCACCAACTGGTGTTCCGTGGTGATCTCCGGATGGGCCGCCGCAATTTCTTCGACCACCGACCGCCAGAGCTGTGACGTCGCGAGCACGTTCGACTTGTCGACGCTCGTCACCTTACGTCGTCGTCCTGCCGCAAGCTCGTATCCAAGCTCAGTCAGCCGCCGGATCTCACCCTCGCTGTACGCCATCGTATCGACTGCCTGCCGGCCAGTGTCCGTCGTCCATTGCTCGGATGGCTTGCCGAAGTACAGTCCGCCGGTCAGCTCACGAACGATCACCAGGTCGACCCCGCGGACCACCTCCGCCTTCAGCGGCGAGGCGTCCGCGAGCGCGTCGAACACCTTTACCGGGCGCACGTTGGCGAACAAACCAAGGTCGTATCGCAGCTTCAGCAGTCCGGCTTCAGGCCGCAGAGCGCGCGGCTGTCGATCCCAGGTCGGGCCGCCGACTGCTCCCAGCAGCGCCCCGCCGCAACCACGCGTCTCCGAGATATCCTCATCCCGCACTGGCACGCCGTGCGCATCGATCGCCGAGCCACCGATGTGCCGCATCACGAACTCGAATGCGACACCAGTCGCCTCGCCGACAGCAACGAGTGTCTTGCGAGCCTCTTCGATAACCTCCGGGCCGACCCCATCGCCCGGAAGCAACATGATCTTGCAGGCGGCCGTTTCCGTCACGCTCCCGCCTTCGCCTGCTCAGCAGCCCGTTGGCGCACCCGCGCCGTTACCGCCTCCATGAGCCCGCCGGCGTTGACGATCTCCTGCACGTAGGGAGCGTGCGGCTTGGCCGAATAGGTTTGCCCGGTCCGGGTATTGACCACAAATCCCTCGGTCGTATCCACCTCGAGAATATCGCCCGTCTCAGCGTCAGCGACCGCCTCCGGGCACTCCACAAGCGGCAGCCCGATATTGATCGAGTTCCGGTAAAAGATACGCGCGTAGCTCTCGGCAATCACCACCGACACCCCGGCGCCCTTGATCGCCATCGGCGCGTGCTCGCGCGACGATCCGCAACCGAAGTTCTTCCCGCCGACGATGATGTCGCCGATCTGAACCTTCTGTGGAAACTCCGGATCGATATCCTCCATGACATGCTCTGCCAGTTCCTTGGCGTCGATCGTCAGCAGATACCGCGCGGGAATAATCACATCCGTATCGATATCGTCCCCGAACTTCCAGACCCTGCCTTGAAACTGCATCTCTCCCCCTTCATTCGTCAACTCGTACCCCGCGACCCGCACTCACTCCCCCTCTCCAGTGGGGAGGAGCAAAGAGCGAGGTTCCGCGGCCTGCTCGCTAGTCGCCGAACGCCCGCAACATCCAGTCGTCCGGCGACTGCTGCTCCTGCCACATCCGCGCCAGACGCTCAATGTCGCCGCCTTCGCCGGCCCCGATGCTTGCTCGAACCCAATCGTAGACGCGCAGAACCGTCCCGACATCCGCGCCATCCGGCTGAATCCGCGCGCAGAGTTCCGTCGTCAACGTCCTGGCCTGCTCGTCCCCGGTCATCCCGTGCTGATGAAATGCTTGCATCGACGTGTCCCTCTCTGTTCAGGAAGATCGGTCTTTCAACATGGACGGAGTACCGACATGGCCCAGCACCGCGCTCGCCGCCGCGACAAGCGGACCGGTCAGAATAACTTGCGATTCACGATGTCCCATTCGCCCGCGGAAATTTCGGTTCGTCGTCGAGACGCACCGCTCGCCCTTCGCGAGCACCCCCATGTACCCGCCCAGGCAAGGGCCGCAGGTCGAGGTGCTGAACACCGCGCCCGCGTCCATGAACACCTCGTCCAGTCCCTCCCGCGTCGCCTCGCGGGCCACCTTCTGGGACCCCGGGATAACGATGCAGCGAACCATCGGGTGCACCTGGCGTCCCCGCAAGACCTCGGCCGCCTGTCGAAGGTCGGACAAGCGCCCGTTCGTGCAGGATCCGATGACCACCTGGTGGATCGGCTCGTCCCCGACCTCGTCGGCCGCGTGCACGTTCGACGGCAGGTGAGGGAGCGCCACCACCGGCTTCAGACCCGTCACGTCGATCTCGACCACGCGCGAGTAGGTCGCATCCGAGTCTGACGCATACGATGTGTAGTTGCCGTCGGTCACCTCGTCAAGGAATGCTTTGGTCTTGTCATCGAATGGGAAGATGCCGGTGTCGCCGCCGGCCTCGATCGCCATATTGCACATCGCGATCCGGTCGTCGAGCGGCAGCGCGTCAATCACCGGTCCGGTGAATTCCATCACCGAGTTCAGCGCCCCGTCGACCCCGATTAACCCGATGGTGTGCAGAATGAGATCCTTGCCACCGATGTCTTTGGGCAGCGTCCCCGTATAGACCAGCTTGATCGTCTCCGGCACCCGCACCCAGGTCGTTCCCAGCGCCATCGCTGCCGCGATATCGGTCGATCCCATCCCAGTCGAGAACGCGTTGAACGCGCCATAGGTGCAGGTGTGCGAATCCGCGCCGATGATGATGTCGCCCGGCTTCGTGAGACCGTTCTCCGGCAGCACTACGTGCTCGATCCCGGCTCGCCCGATCTCGAAATACAGTGTCCCCTGCTCGTGCGCGAACTCGCGCATGATCTTGGCCTGCTCGGCCGACTTGATGTCCTTCGCCGGCACGAAGTGGTCCGGCACAAACACCACCTTCTGCGGATCGAAGACCCGCTCCAGACCCGTCTTCTTGAACTCTGCAATCGACAGTGGCGCGGTGATGTCGTTCGTCATCACGAGGTCGACCGCCACCTCGACGATCTCCCCCGGCGTCACCGTTGCGCGTCCGGCCCCCTTCGCCAGGATCTTCTGGGCCATCGTCATTCCCACGTCAGACCACTCCCTCTGCCTTGAGCGGCGCGCGTACTGCCACCGCTGCTCGGTTCAATGCCGTCAAATACGCGCGCACGCTCGACTCGACGATATCGGTCGCCACGCCATGCCCGCTGAAGATCTGTCCGTCCACTCGAATTCGCACTGCCACCGAACCCTGCGCGTCCTCCCCGGGCGTCACCGCGTCGATGTGATACTGCGCCAGTTCGGCCTCAATGCCGGTCACCTGGTCGATCGCCTCATACAACGCGTCGATCTGGCCATTCCCGCGGCCCGTCGCCTCGCGCTCGATCCCGTTGACGCTGACAATCACCGCCGCCTCCGCGTCGCCGTCGGACCCGGAGTGCGCCCGCCAGGCGAGAAGCGTGTACGGCTCCGGTCCAAAGTGCTGAAGCTCTTCTTCGATGATCGCGACGATATCGGCGTCGGAGACTGTCTTCTTCCGATCGGTCAGCTCGATGAATCGGACATACAACGCCTTCAACCGCTCGTCGTCGACCTCGTAACCCAGCTCCTTCAGCCGCTGCCGGAACCCGGCCCGGCCCGAGTGCTTGCCCATCACCAGCTTGTTGCCGGTCCAGCCAACCGAGTCTGGCGTCATGATCTCGTAGTTCTCGGGGTGCTTGATCACCCCGTCCTGGTGGATCCCCGACTCATGCGCGAATGCATTTGCCCCGACGATCGCCTTGTTCGGCTGAACCGGGATGCTTGATGCCCGAGTCACCGTCCGGCTGGCCGGCACGATCTCCCGTGTGTTGATCCGCAGGTCGTAGTCGCCGAAGTAGTCGCGGCGCGTTCGCAACGCCATTACGACCTCCTCCAGCGCCGTGTTGCCGGCCCGCTCACCGATCCCGTTGACCGTCACCTCCACCTGCCGCGCCCCGGCCTGGATCGCCGCCAGCGTGTTGGCTGTCGACATCCCCAGGTCATCGTGACAGTGGACCGAGATCACCACGTTCTC
Organism: uncultured Chloroflexota bacterium; assembly: GCA_937870985.1. Taxonomy (GTDB): domain Bacteria; phylum Chloroflexota; class Chloroflexia; order Thermomicrobiales; family CFX8; genus JAMLIA01. Next base: position 1,973 of record CALMXF010000427.1, on the reverse strand, counting down.
GATCCCCGGCGTGTTCGCCTTCAGATACTCGATGAGCCGTGTGTACTCCTCAGGCGTCGTGTAGCCAACCGTGTCGGGCACGTTGATCGTCGTCGCGCCCTCCTCGATCGCCGCGCCGAAGAGCCGCACCAGGAACTCCCAGTCAGCCCGCGTCGCGTCCATCGCCGAGAACTGCACGTCGCTGAGATACCCCTTGCAACGCCGGACCGCCTCCCGCGCCATCTCCAGCACCTCGTCGGCGCTCTTGCGCAACTGGTACTGCATCTGGATCGGCGAAGCGTTCACGAAAGTGTGGATACGCGGGTTCTCTGCCGTGCGTACCCCCTCCCAGGCAGCGTCGATATCGGTCGGATGAACTCGAGCCAGGCCGGCGACCACCACCCCGCGAGCCTCCCGCCCGATCATCTGGACCGCCTCCAGATCGCCCGGCGAGGCTGCTGGATACCCCGCCTCGATGATATCGACGCCAAGCCGAACGAGCTGTCGCGCGACCTCCAGCTTCTCCGGCGTCGTCATCGTCGCCCCCGGCGACTGCTCGCCATCGCGTAAGGTCGTATCGAAGATCAGAATCCTGTCGCTCATGGAATATCCCTCCTGCTATCGAGAGTCCGTCCGTCGTCCTCAGCTGGCCCCGCAGTGGGGCCAGGTAAGTGACAGGCAGCCTCGCGATGAGCGACGGTGAGCCTTCGTCCCGGCGAAATACGTTGTGATCGTGTCTGCCACGGTAATCGACTGCTCCAGCTCCGGAAAAGCAAAAAACCCGCCCCAAAAAGGGACGGGCTCAACCCGCGGTACCACCCTGATTGACCGGTGTCATTGCTCGCCGCGCTCTGGCGGGAACCACCGGCCCACTCGGAAAGCTATAACGGGCTGACCCGGCGCGGCTTCAGAACGTCAGCCGCGCGGCTCGGGTGCGAGTTCGTGTCGCTCGTCGCGCCGGGCTTCCACCTGTCCCCGGCTCGCTGTCCGACCTGCGACGCTACTACTCACCGTCATCGCCGGACGATATCCCGCAATCTAACAACGCCTTGCACGCGTTGTCAAACTCGCGACCCCGTGTATGTCGCGCCGAACTCGCAGATCGCGCCTCGATAGCTACTGGTAGTAGACGGCCGCCGTCGTAATGAGAATCCACGGCGCCTGGCCCACAACACCATTCTTGGCCGTGTTTACGATCGTCAGCGTGTTCTCGCCGGCATGAAGCGCGTTGAGGTCTCCAACCAGCCAGGCAACATCAGTCCACGATTCGTTGTTGAACGGGCTCGGGCCCTCCCAGATCAGATAATCGTTGAGCCACAGCTGCATCGGGACATGCGCCGCCTTCTCATCGTCCATGCCAGTCACCGTCACGAGAATGTACTGCGACGGCCACTTCGTGGCCTGAAACGTCGCGGTCCCCGTATCCGAGCCACTTCCCTGGCCGTAGAGATGCGCGGCAGGAAGGCCATAGAGCCGGCCGTCGTCACGTCGATACGCGCCCTCGAAATCACTCGCATTCAGCGTGACCGATGGTCCCTGGAAGATCCGCTGCGGCACCAGCGATAGAGGGAACGGCGTATCGTATGCGACCGTTGGCACTGAGGGAACCGTTGGGGTCGGCGGCTCCGGCGTCTGCGTCGGCTCCGGTATCGGCGTTTGCGTCGGCTCCGGCGTCGGGGACGGTGTTTGCGTCGGCTCCGGCGTAGGCGATGGCGTCTGCGTCGGCTCCGGTGTCGGAGATGGCGTCATCGTCACGGTCGGCTCGATCGTTGCGGTCATCGTCGCTGGCGGCGCTGTCTGTGTTGCGGTTGGCGTTGTCACGATCCCCGGGGCGTTCGTCTTGTCGTTCCCCTGGCTCGCAAGCACGACCAACGCAACCACTACCGCGAGCAACAGGAACACCAGCAGCGGCAGGATACGACGCCACCATGACCCACCGCCGCCCCCGGCCGCCGGCCGCGCCGGAGGGGGAGGCATCGATGGAGGTGGCCCGG
>CALMXF010000426.1 GCA_937870985.1 uncultured Chloroflexota bacterium | reverse complement strand
GGCGGGCCGAAGGGGTCGTTCGGCGGCGCGCCGAGTCTCTGGGGCGATCCGGAGCGCGAGCTGCGGCGCGTCCTCGGGGACGCGGGCTCCTGGATCGCGCAACTCGACGGCTGGCAGCGGAGGGTGCGCACCGATTTCTCCAGCGTGCTGCGCGAGTTGCGCGAGGCATCAGCTACGGAGCGCCACCGGGTCCGGGATGTGATCGACCACCAGGCGAGCGCGCTCTGGAGCGACCCGAAGATTGACCAGCCGATCCCCTATCTGCACGAGTGGATCGATCGGCAGCATCTACATCTGGCCGAAGACCGTCGCCCACAACAACAGTACACCGAGGGGTTGCGTCTGGACACACAGGCGAATGCCCACATCTCTTTGGAGGGTTCTTTTCAATCCTTGAGCATCGAGATGTCTCGCAGGCCGAACATGGCGTTGCTGGCGGCGTTCACCGCACTCGTACTCTTCGGCGGGGTTGCGTTGCTCTGGTCGATGACCGGGCAACTGGCCGAACTGGCGACCAGGGCCGATATATTGTGGCTCGGCCCGAATATCACTGACCAGGTTGTGCTGCTGCGTGTCATCGTCCTCTTGCTCTTCATCGGACTGACCCTCGCAGCCGGCGCGTCGTCCATCTGGGATGCGCACATGCGCTGGACTCGGGCGTATCAGGGTATTCTCGCCGCGACTCAGCGCGTCGGACAACGAGAGACCGACGCACTGAGCCGCGAAATACAGCTGGTCGATAGCCACTGGCACCTGAAAACGATCTCGGCGGCGCAGCGACATATGAAGAACGTCAACGAACGGCTGACGCAGATCGGGCTGCAGCTCAGGCGCGCACCACGGCCGCGAGGGCCGGCCGGATATTCCTCAGGTCGCCTCATCCATTATGTGCCACGCATCGCCTTCGCTGCGGGGACATCCGAGGACTCCACGCCACTACCGCCAGAGACTGCACTTCAGCTGCTGCGCGCGCCCGATGCCGCCGAACGCTGGGTCGTTGGAGATGTCGAGCGGTGGAGGCGTGATTCTCACACCGAGCTGAAGAATCGCGATCTCGAGCTACTCCAGACCGACCCCAATACTGCCGGAGTTGATTTACGCAACGCCTACGCCGACTACGCCTCGCATTGGACGGACATCGCGAACGAGTTCATGATCCCCGTCTACCAACTGCCCGATATGCAGGTGGCGGGGCATGACATGGTATTCACAACCGGCCGGCTCTCGACAATCGCGGTCACGAGCGACGGACAATTGAGTGTCGGTAGGATTATTGAGTACCCGAGTGAGCGAGATGAAATCCTCTTCTGCCGGTTTCAGATGGGATTAACCGCGGCGACTGTACGGCTGTGACGCCAAGAGGAGGATGTTGACGAATGGCAGCCCTTCTGGCGTACGTCTGCACGCTCGTCGTGATTCCGCTTTTCCTCGCGATGGACCGGCTGGCCGGCGGCTATCTCATCGATATGCTCTACTCACCGGTTCCGATCATTCGGAACATTTCGTGGGTGCCGGCGACGATCTTCTATCTCGTTGTTATCTACGCGGGCGCCTGGGCTGCGTTCACCGTGCTACTACGCGGCGTTCGGGAACTGGACGATCTCGATGCATCGCCGCGCCGTGCATCCGGCCTCGTCAGGCTCGACCGGACAATCCGCTGGGACTACGGTCAGTGGCCGGTCTATCTCTCGCTCATCGTCATTATTGTGTCGCTGGTTACCCTGCCGGCGATGGTCACCCACCTGGTATCGCCAGTCGTCTGGACGCTGGTCGCGCTCCTCGCGCCAACCATCATCAGCGTCCGGAGGGAACGCGAACCAGCGCCAATCATGTCCACCTCACGACCTGTTGATCACAAGGTCGCCAAGCCGGATTCGCTTCCGCTGAATGAGGTGACGCAGCATTTACGCAACCATAAGCGGTACCGGGGGCAATTGCGCGCGGCGATGCATCTACCCGCCCGTGCGTCGCTGACCTATGCCGACGCCTACGCGCACATCCTGGAACGGCATTTTCAGGACGGCACGCTTATGCGAGCGGTACTGGCATCGCTCGGCATCACCGGGACTGAGCAGCTCTACCCGCATCAGCGCGATGCGCTGGCCCAACTGCTGGACGACGACGAAGGCTCGCCGACGAGTCACCTGATTCTGGCGACTGGACCAGGCAGCGGTCGGCATATGACACTCTTCCTGGCAACGCTCGAACGTGCGTTGCGCCGCGGGTCGAATGTGCTCGTCGTCACCCCCAACGAGCAGATTCTGAAGCGCGAATACGAGCGATTTCGCGAGTTAGCCGATCAGACTGACTGGCACTACGCGCTCCATGAAATGCGGCTGGACGCGTCGTATCGCCGCGGCATACCTGACCCACCGCCGGAGATCGTCTTCTGCTCGCTCGACACGCTGCATGGCGTCATGCTGAAGGACACTCGCCCGTGGGGTGAGTTCTTCGCCGGGCTGGATCTGGTGATCACGTACGATATCGATCACTATACGAGCATCGTGGGCGCGAATGCAGCACAGGTCTTTCGTCGGCTGCGCCTGGTTACAGCAGCGGCCGGCGGCAAGCTGCAGTTCACAGCCACTGCGCGCCCAGCCGCGAATCTCGAAGCGTTCGCGACTGCACTTTTCGGCATCGACCCGAGTGTCGACCACGTTCACCGCTACGCAGTTGACGGCAGCGCCCGGCCCGAGCAAACGTTCGGCGTCTGGCTTCCACCACTCGATCGCTACGGGGAAGCCGGAGTCGGTGGCCATGCAGTCGCGCGGGTACGCCGGCAATCTGCCTTGGCAGCAGCCGTCGAGCTGGCGAGCGTGCTCGTCAGCCTGACCGACGACTATCGACTGCTCGTGCACTGTTACGATCGAGGTCGCGTTGATGCCGAGTGGTTGAGCAACGAGATCGACCGGGCAGTCGGGATGTCCCTCCCGGAACAGCGGCTGCGCGTCACGACCGAAGAGGCCGAACTCAGCGGTCGCCAGGCGCACTACGACGGGCTCATCATACTCGGGACACCAGAGCACGTATCCGAGATCGAGCGCTTGTGTGGGCAGCTTGGTGGCGAGAGACGGGGTGGGCTCGCGCTGGTTCTGGGCACGCATTCCCCGGCAGCGCTCCACATGATCCGGAGCTTTCATACCTCAGGATCGATCGATTTCCTGGATACCCGGGCACGGACACAGTTGACGATCAATACGCGCCATGCCGACGTCGTCGCGAAGCACCTGGCTTGCGCAGTGCACGAGACGCGCATGCGTCGCTCCCAGATTGTCGAGACATTCGGTCTACCCGGCGTGCAGGCAGCAGACGCGCTGGTGGCTAACGGGTTTGCGGCGTGGCAGGACGTCGTGGCCGACCGCAGCGTCTTTGGATACCAGGACTCTGTCCTAATTCTGGGTCAGACTGATCCTGACGTTATCTACGAACGCTGCCGCCTCGACACGATCGGCGCCGACGGACTTATCCCTGTCCGGAGTGATAACGGCGGATTCCCCGTACGGTGGATCGACTCGAATCGGGAGACCACCGAACTCTTCGAGCATCGAGTTATTCAAACCGGCGCTCAGCCGCTCGTCCTGGTCCGGAGCCGTACATCAAACGATCTGGTCGCACAGATACCGAACAGTCGGTTGCCGGTGGATGTCTTGCCACACTATCGGTATCAAATGAGGTTGGCGCCCGACGAACAGCCCGCGGACATGCTGCCATCGCGCATCGGGAATGGCGATGCATTTGTCATCCAACGCAAGTCGATTGTGGTCTGGCAGGAGCTTCTTGGCACGCGACAGCCCGACGAGATCGCAACGCACTTCTACCCGGACGCGCGCGGGAAGGCATCCAGTATTGTTGCTGACGCGATTGTTTTCACGGCAGATCGCGCCGGGATGTCGCTTGACCTCCGGGTCGCACATACGTTGGCGCACGCGCTAGCGGTGGCGCTGCGAGCTGTGCTGCCGGCAACCATGCAACCAACCGACGTGCGCGTACTCGCCGTTCCAGCGGTCGATGGGCTGACCGAGGCGCCGGCAGTGCTGCTCTTCGACACCGTGGACGGCGGGGCTGGCCTCGCTGACGGACTCCTGAGCATCATGCACGATCTGCTGCGTGATACGTATCGAGTGCTGGTGACCTGTCCGTGCCAGGTTGGCTGTCCCGCCTGCACGAACATCGGAATTTGCGCGCAGTGCGACGACGGCGGATCGTGCGTGCCGCTGCTGGACAAGCGCGGTGCGTTGATCTATCTGGGGCGGCTGCTCGGCGACACAGGCCGATCGGTGGCAGGCCGCACGCCGGAGCAGCTCGACTCGATGCGCTACGTCGCCGTCACCGATCCGAACGATCTCGTCGCGGTGCGGGAGCAAGTCTTCCAGCTCGGGCTATCACCGCTCCTCAATCTCACTGATGAGCGAGCGGACATCGCGCCCATCAGGTTCGTCACGCAGGCGGAGGCTGAGCAGGTCGACGCCGAGCTCGACGGCTTCTACAACATTCTCACGCGGGAGGTCGCCGTCCGCCCGAACGTTGAGGAGCATCTCGTCGGAGTGATCGCCCACGAATACGCACACGACTGGCTGTTGCGGACGAACGAGCAGGGCGTCCCGAACGTGCACCCTTCGCTGCTCGATTCCGCAGTTGTTCCCTACAAGGGGCATCTGTTCGTCGAGGGGTTTGCACAGTGGGCGGAGTTACGCGTTCTCGACGCATACGGTTTCAAGCAGGACGTCGATGAGATCGGTTTCCGCTTTTATGACGAATATGGTGAAGGCTTTCAGATCATCAAGGCCGTTGAGGATCAACAGGGTATCGACGGAATCCTGCGTCTGATGCGCTCGCCGATGACTCGGGATACGCTGAATGCCTTGATGGCGGCCTCGAACACACGCGACCGAGTCATCGCGAAGTGGCGGCTGCTCGAAGGTGGCGAGATTCAGCTGCCGCCCTCGGATGTGATCAGCGATCCGGGTGTCGGCACGGGCACCGACGCCTATCGCATTCTCAGTAACGCCGAAACTGAGCACGCACCGACAGACAAGAACGACAACGATAACGACACTGAGCTAGTCGACGCCGGCCAGCCGGAGGCAGCCGATGTCCTGTGAGCAGTGGCTGATCACGGAGTGTGGGTTAGCGGCTCTGCTTCGCTGGATGCCCGGCATTGACACGACTCAGGCTTCGTGTGAACATCGCCTGTCATGCGGACATTGAGCATATCCCCGCGTCACTTGCCGAGGATGAGGAGGTCACATGCGTGTTGCCACGTTCGGTGACGGGATGATGGGCGTCGTCGCGGATGACGAGACCGTCGTCGAGATCACCGACTTGCTGGAGCAGTACGAACCGCCCGGCCCGGAACATCTGTTGCCGGACCTGATCGAGCACTTCGATGCGCTGCGGCCGGAGCTCGCTCGGCGCGTCGCCGCCGGCGGGGGAACGCCGGTCAGCGAAGCACGCCTTGGCGCTCCACTGATCCGACCATCGAAGATCATCTGCCTGATCGGCAACTATCGCGAGGGCACCGATCGACCCCTGCAGATCCTCGACATCTTTTTCAAGTCGCCCGAGGCAATCGTCGGTCACGGCGGCACCGTCGCCCTGCCCAGCCATCAAACGAGTATCTTCCACCACGAGGCGGAGATCGCCGTCGTCGTTGGCCGCGAGGCGAAGAACCTCAGCGACGACAACGCGATGGACGCAGTCTTCGGCTACACGGTCTTCGAGGATATCTCGGCGCGCAGCGGCGGCCGGCCGGGGATCGTCAGCTTCCTTGGCAAGTCCTACGATACGTTCGCCGGCTTCGGACCATGGATCACGACAAGTGATGAGATTGCCGATCCGCAGGCGTTGCACATCACTGTCGACGTCAACGGCGAGCGGCGACAGGACTACTCCACCGCCGACATGGAGCGGCCAATCCGCGAGCTGATGACCTACCTGTCGTCCGTCACGACGCTGAACCCCGGTGATGTTATCTGCTGTGGGACCAACCATCAGGGGCTTGGCGCGGTGCAGAACGGCGATGAGGTCATCACGACCATCGATGGGATTGGCTCATTTACCCTCCACGTTCGCGACGACCTGGGACGTGAATGGCAGCGCGGAATCGATCACGAGATGGCCGAGCGGGTCAAGGCGATGGCGCAGAACCCGGCCCACCAGCAGAACGGAGAACAGGCGTCATGAGGCTCGTGCTTACTAGTGATGGCCGGATTGCCGCGCAGCGCGACGGCGGCTGGGTCGATGTCTCGGCCGCGTTTGACGACATTCCCTACCGCGCCGCGGCTGATCGTATGCCACGCATCATGGGGGTGCTGGCCGGTCGGCGCGAGCAG
>CALMXF010000425.1 GCA_937870985.1 uncultured Chloroflexota bacterium | reverse complement strand
TCGGCCCCGTAGGCGCGCAGGATCTTCTTGCGCTCCTCGCTGGCGCTCCGAGGCAGGCAGAGGACGACGCGGTAGCCACGCGCCGCGCCGATCATCGCGTAGGCGATGCCGGTGTTGCCGCTGGTCGCGTCGATGATCGTCCTGTCGCGTGTCAGCCGGCCGCTGCGCTCGCCAGCCTCGATCATCGCCAGCGCCGCGCGATCCTTGACCGACCCGCCCGGATTCTGCCACTCCGCCTTGCCGTAGACCTCGATCCCCTGTGCTGGCTCGAGCGAGCGCAGCCGGATCAGCGGCGTGTTGCCGATCAGACGGGTCAGGTCGTCCACCCGCTGCGCTGGGCCGGCCGGGCGTTCGTGGATTACGACCCCCGTGCCGGAAAGCAGCGCGTCGCTTATGTCAATATCCCAATGTTCCATCCGGAAACATCCTCCTGGCGTCGCTGAATGTGTCAGAACGCAGACAGCGACAGCGAGTCGCTGCCGTTCTGGCCGCGTTGGTTGGCGGGTGTGGTTGCTCGGCCCGGTTGTAGCCGGGGAGCGTCTGTCAGCGACGACAGTCGATGGTGGTGAAGTAGGTGTCTGTCTCGAAGGCGAGGTGGGCGACAGGCGTGCCCGGCCAGGCGCTATCCAAAGCCCCGCCTCGCGGGTCGTGTGTGCATCGGAGTGCTGTGCAGTGTGTCAGTCGCATCGGGGCGCCAGTCTCCAGGTATCGCTCGCCTGGCCTGCCTGATGGCCGGCGGAGCACAGGTGCCTACGGCTCGTCGAGCGGTCTCACTCGCGCCGCCTTGCGACTGATAACGTCGGCGGGTGGGGAGTATTCCCGAGCATGGCCGGCGAGATTCTGTGTCTCGCCGGCCGGTTGCCGGAGCGCGCTAGAACGCCAGGCCGTGCCCGCCCTGGACGCCAGTGAGTGCGGCGATCTCGCCGCCGTGGTGGATGGTATGCCAGGCGACGACCGAGCCGATGAACTGGCCGAGCGGCATATCGGTGTTCATCCAGGAGATGTGGATCGATCGGTCGAGATCGGACTCGGACAGTGTCGCCAGCCAGGCGTCGGTCTCCGCGTACACCGTCTGGGCATATTCGCGCAGAGCCGCGAAGTCGACCTCGCGGAGCGCGTCGCTGGTCTGATCCGAGAGTTGGCCGGCCTTGCTGCCGTCGATGCCGGTCTTCGCGGCCCAGCCGCCGGAGTCGTACAGAGACGCCTGCCCGCGAGCCATCCCGTTGAGCAGGCCATCCTCGCCAAGAACGGTATGGGAGTAGATCGCGGCGATCGACTGGATCGTCGATCCCTCTCCGCGGTAGTGAAGCTGTTCGGGCGACAGGCCGGCGACAGCCGTTTCGATGATCTCGTGTCCACGTCCGAACTGCCCCCGAAGACTCGTGATAGCGTCCAATGCGACCCCTTTCGTTCTGGTTGCGAACGCGTGTTCTATGCATAGACTACACGACGTTTCTGCGCTGTCAACTGCCATCACCCGCGTTAGATGTTGCCCAGAAGTACACTGCTGGCGATGCTGCAGGAGTGTGAGAGAGGATGAGCCGATGGCCGATCAGGCGATTCAGGGTGTGCTGTTCGACGTCGATGGCGTGCTGCACGTCGATGGCGTTGCCATCCCCGGCGCGGTCGAAGCGCTGGCGGATCTGCGCGCGCGTGGCGTCCCGTTTCGACTGCTGACCAACACGACCGTCCGCTCGCGCTGGGCGCTCGGCGCGCTGCTGCGTGACCTCGGCTTCGACGTCGCGGATGACGATGTCATCACGGCCGGCGGCGCGACGGCGGAATATGTCCGGCGCAACTTCCCCGGTCAGCCGGTCTTCCTGCTTGGCTCCGGCGATGTCGCCGCCGAGTTCGAGGGCGTCGAGCTGACCGACGGGCCAGGGGCCGGCGTCGTCGTGATCGGCGACGCCGCCGAGAACTTCGATTACCAGACGATGAACCACGCCTTCCGGCTGCTGCTCGGCGGCGCGAAGCTGGTCGCGATGCACCGCGACCCGTGGTGGATGACTTCGGCTGGCCCGACCATCGACGCCGGCGCATTCATCC
>CALMXF010000424.1 GCA_937870985.1 uncultured Chloroflexota bacterium | reverse complement strand
GCGCCGTTCTCCGGCCTTGTTGCGCCTTTCGGGGGCGCAGTGTGCCCAGGTTTGCCGTCGGATTGGGAATGTTGACGCCGTGTAGTTGAGTCAACCAACCCCATCAGCCGCGGGCGGACCTGACGAATGGTCCGGAACCCGCGGCTTTTTGTTGTCTCCCGTTCGAGTTCATCGGGAGACGCTCAACGGTAGAGGAGACCTCAGATGTGGATCGGCCACCGGGCTCGCTAGAACGAGATCGACGTCGTTTCGTCAAGACAGACTGGAAGAAGGTGGGCCGTCCCATGTTCGCATTCCGTCACTCAATACCGGTCGAGGACCGGACAACAAAGACCCGAGACTGCCTCGATCGAACAACACCGGCCATGTTGTGGATTCAGGTTGCGCGCCCGACTCCATCTCCACGGAACGCAGCCAGGAAGGTAATAAATCGCTGATGTCACCTCAGATTATTGATCCGATGGCCGAGCGGATGCCGGCGAGTGACACCAGACTCAACCTCGTTGTTGACCGCTCGGGGCTGCCGGCCGTGCCGGACCACGGTCCGGCAGTCGTCATCGAGCACGCGTCGAAGGTGTTCTCGAAGAAGAGGCGGCGCACACTGCCGTTTCGAAAGCCGAACGCCGAACCAGCAAAGGTTACCCGGGCACTGGATGACATCAGCTTCGAGGTTCGGCGAAACGAGATCTTCGGCATCCTCGGCGCGAACGGCTCCGGAAAGTCGACGCTCATCCGTTTGATGTCGACCCTGCTGATCGCGGACTCGGGACAGATCAGCGTATTCGGGTACGACGTGCGCGAGCACGAGATGCAGGTGAAACGGCTGATCAACCGAGTGTCAGTCGAGGCGTCGTTCTTCAAGAAGCTGTCGCCAATGGAGAACCTGCTGTATGCAATGCGGCTGTACGGTCGCACCGGGGAGAACCTGAAGGCTGAGATCACGTCGATCCTCGGTGGGTTGGGAGTGAAGCCGGACCGGGTGAACGCGCCACTGGAGCAGATGTCACGCGGGATGCAGCAGAAGGTGGCAATCGCGCGGGCTTTCCTGACCTCTCCGGTGTTGCTACTACTCGACGAGCCGACGACCGGGCTGGACCCGCGCTCGAAGAAGGACGTCCAGAGATTCGTCCACGAGCTGCGCGACCGGCATGACGCGACGATTGTGATCTGTAGCCACGATATGGACGAGGCCGAAGCCCTTTGTGACCGGATCGCAATCATGGACAACGGACAACTGATCGCGATCGGCACTGTCGCGGAGCTGAAGCAGCTGGTCAGCGAGCGCGACGAGGTCATCAACCCATCACTGGAAGACGTATTCATCGCACTAACCGGCCGCGATCTCCGCGAGGACCACAGCGAGGACGACAAGCCGGCCGAGGCGGCCTGAGAAACGGAGACACCACGATGGCACGAGCGCGACCACTCTCACCGGTCGCCACGCTGGGGCGAGAGGCGAGGGCATCCTACGCCTTCGTTGAGCGCAACTGGAATCTGACAAAACGATACTGGGGCTGGGAGATCGCATTTCTGATCTACTCGGCCGCCTCGTCGATGTCGATCATGTTCATCGGCAAGGCACAGGCTGCGCAGAGCACGAACCTGTTGCTCTTTCTGGCGATCGGGACGCTGGTCTGGAGCTACCTGAACTCGGTTTTCATGAACATGGCCGAGATGATCGCCTGGGAGCGTTGGGAGGGGACGATCGAGTACACGATGATGGCGCCGATCAGCCGGTTGACCCATATGGTCGGCCAGTCGATCTTCGCGATCGTCTACGGAATCGTCCGCACGGCTCTGCTGCTGGTCGTGCTGGCTCTGTTCTTCGATATCAACCTGGCCGGCTCCAACCTGCCTGGCGCTCTGCTGACGATCGTGATCGGCAGTCTGTCGTTCATTGGTTTCGGCATTATCGGGGCGGTGTTGCCGCTGCTCTTCCCGGAGAAGGGTGAGCAGATGACATTCATCATCTCGTCGATCCTGCTTCTCGTTTCGGGCGTCTATTACCCGATCGACGTGCTGCCGGGCTGGATGCAGACGTTGTCGACCATCTCGCCGGCCACCTACGTGCTCGACGCGATGCGCGCGGCAATCCTCGACGGAACAAGCACGATCGATCTGCTGCCGAAGATGATCCCGCTGCTCGTCATCGGGCTGATCACTGTCCCGCTCGGCATGGCCATCTTCGGCTACTTCGAACGCTACGCCAAGCGAACCGGACGACTCAAGCGAAGTGGATAAGCGCCCGGCCCTCCGGGCGCGCGGAGGAGCAACAAGCGATGAGCTCATGTGTAGCCAACAAGTCAGCGCCAATCGAGCTCGACAGCAACCTGTCGCACGTCATTGTCCGGGAAGGAAGCGAGCGGGCCGAACACCTGCGACAGCGCGGCTGGAGGGCAACGCTCGGCTGGCGATCGGAGACTGGGAGTGGGACCGTCTGGATGATCCGGTTCGAGCCGGCTGCGCTCCCGGAAAGGGGCGCAGGCAACCAGGAGGCCCGTCGAGAATCACTGGCCACAACGCTGGGCGTGACAGAGATCTGAAGCGACGAGCGGAGGAAGCCTGAACGTGGAGGAGGAACCCGCCGGCCGGATTAGTCCGTACCATCTCTATCTGCTCGTCTCCGGCGCCACCTCGCTCTTTCTGTGGCTGGCATTCAGTGTCAATCTCGTCTTCCAGGTCGAGCGAGTTGGCCTCAGTCCCCTTGAGCTGGTGCTGGTCGGGACGGTGCTGGAGGGGACCTATTTCCTGTTCGAGATTCCGACCGGTGTCATCGCCGATGTCTACAGCCGCCGGTTGTCGGTAATCGTCGGAACCGCGCTGCTTGGGGCCGGACTACTGGTCGTCGCGACGCCATCGTTTGCAGTGATCCTCCTGGGGAACGTCATCATGGGAATCGGCTACACGTTAATCAGCGGGGCTCTGGAGGCCTGGGTCGTCGACGAGATCGGCGAACAACGAGCGGGGCACGCCTTTCTGCGCGGGTCACAAGCCGAACAGGTGGGGATGTTGATCGCCACGCCGATCGGCGTCGGGCTGGCGACGATGCGGCTGAACCTGCCGATCATCATCGGCGGAGGGTTGATGCTGGCCCTCGCCGGCCTGCTCGTCGTGACGATGACCGAGCACGGCTTTCAGCGAACCCCGCGCGAAGACCGCAATTCGTGGGACCACATGCGGGAGACGTTCCTCGATGGCGCGCGCCTGACCCGCCGCCGGCCAGTTCTGTTGACGATCTTCGCGATTGCCTTCTTCATGGGCATGTCGAGCGAGGGGTTCGACCGCCTCTCACCGGCCCACTTGCTCCAGAGCTTCGCGCTGCCGGCCGTGGGCGATCTGAAGCCGGTGGTCTGGTACGGCATCCTGACCTTTACTGCAGCGCTGTTGCGAATTGGGGCGGCCGAGGTTCTTCGGCGTTTGGTTGACACCAATAGTCATGCGGCGGTCACCCGCGTCCTGTTGGGGGTCGACACGCTCCTGGTCATCGCGATGGCCGGGTTCGCTCTGGCCGGCAGCTTCTCGGTTGCCGCGATCGCGTTCGTCGCCGCGACTGTGCTGCGCGGGATCAACAGCCCACTCACATCGGCCTGGATCAACCAGAGCGTCGATCCACGAGTGCGCGCGACGGTGATCTCGATGAGCGGACAGGCGGACGCCATCGGTCAAGTCGCTGGCGGACCAGGGATTGGGGCGATCGGGTCGACGATGTCGTTGCGAGCCGCTCTCAGCGCCGCAACGCTGGCGCTCGTGCCGAGCCTGCTGCTCTACACGCGCGCTCTTCAGCAAGGGGAAGCGCCAGTTGTCGAGCTGGAGGACGATGCTCCTGAGGAGGTTACCGCGAGTTCGTGACGATTTCGTGCTTGCGCCACCGCCGTCCGGCTGCCTAGAATCGATGTGAAGCGCGTGGATCGTGGGGATTCACACGCGCGCACGAGGTTGGGGGCACCACCATTCCCGCAGGCACTCTACTGGTCGCTCAATCAGGCGGTCCGACCGTGGTCATCAACGCCAGCCTGGCCGGCGCTATCTCCGAGGCTCAACAGAGCAGGCGATTCGACGCGATCCTCGGATCCCGGAACGGAATCGAGGGGGTGCTGGCCGGCGCATTCTTCGACCTGACTCGATTAACTTCCGACCGGCTCGCGCGGTTACGAGTCACCCCATCGGCAGCGCTCGGCACGAGCCGGCATCGTCCGACGGATGATGAGATCGTGCGGCTTCTCGACCAGCTCCACACGCTTGATATCCGCGCCTTCGTCCCGATCGGTGGCAACGACACCGCCGAGACGGCGCTGCGACTGGGAGCAGCGGCTGCAAACCGTGGTCAGGAGCTGCGGGTCATCGCTGTGCCAAAGACGATCGACAACGATCTACCCGAGACCGACCACTGCCCCGGCTACGGCTCGATCGCCCGCTACACCGCCCTCGCAGTCCGTGACGCGGCGTTCGACACCCGCGCGATGAGTCAGATCTATCCGGTCAAGATCGTCGAGGTGATGGGGCGAAACGCCGGGTGGCTTACCGCCTCGGGCAGTCTCGCCTTCGACGACACCCTGCCACGGCCGATCCTCTGTCTGCCCGAGCGGCCGGTTAGCGGATTCGACGAGCTCGCCGAACTGGTGACCGTCGCTGTCGAGCGCGACGGCTACGCGGTGCTGGTGATACCCGAGACCATGCGCTGGTCCGACGGCACGCCAGTCGGCGGCGCAACGCCGGAATGGGTCGACGCCTTTGGGCACGCATATTACCGTGGCGTCGGCAGCACATTGGCGCGCGAGCTCAGCAGACGCATCGGCAACCAGGCACGATACGACAAGCCGGGAACGATCGCCCGAATGGCGATGGCGTCGGCGTCGTCCGTCGATCTGGCCGAGGCGGAGCAGGTCGGGCGAGAGGCGGTCCGTCGCGCGATTGCCGGCGAGACCGGAGTGATGGTCACCATCCAGCGTGCCAGCGACCAGCCATACAACGCTTGTTACGGAACCGCGCCGCTCGAGCGGATTGCGTCAGTCGAGCGACGTCTTCCCGATGATATGATCGATCCCTCCGGTCACGATGTCACACCACGCTTTCGCGCCTGGGCGCTGCCGCTGCTGGGTGACCCGCTGCCGGAGTACGAGGTACTCGTATGAACTCAATCGAACGACGAACGATTCGCCACCTGCTCAGTGTCTCAGCAACGATGCTTGTGCCTTTCGTCCTCATCGGCGCGCTCATCGCGGGCTGGCGCGGCGCAGCGCTGGGCATTGCTATCGGATTCGCGATTCAGACACTCGCCTGGGCGCTGGCACAGCCGCTGCTGCTGAAGATGATGCGCGCCGACGTGGTCGATATGACGAGCCACCCGGTCCTTCTCGAAACTGTCACGCGGCTGGCTGAGTCGGCCGGGGTTGCCCGTCCGGTCGTGGCAGTGTCGCGAATTCGCACCCCGAACGCGTTTGCCGCGGCGACGCCCGGCGGTGGGATCGTCGGTGTAACGACCGGACTCCTCGAGCTGCTGCCAGAGGATCAGGTCGCGGCAGTGCTGGCGCATGAGATCGCCCACCTCGAACGTCGCGACCGAACCAGCGTCACGATCGCGGCGCTGCTCGGATCGATACCCGGTGTCATGGCGGCGGCGAGCGGATCTGACCTGCTGTACGACCGGGCGTTTCGTCGGCGGATTCCCCGCGCCTGGGGCGGGCGTCATT